>JACRAG010000052.1 GCA_016213455.1 Anaerolineae bacterium
CATCACCTTGCGGCGGTCCCAGCGGTCAATGAACACCCCCGCCACCGGCCCCAGCAGCAGCGCCAGAATTGCCCCGGCCATATACGTCAGGCCGATCATCATGGAGGAGCCGGTCAGCCGGTTGACCACGAAGGGCACCGCCAGCATCACAAAATAGTCTCCGATGAACGAGACGATTTGCCCGACCCACAGGGCCATGAAATTGCGATTGCGAAACAAAGAACGGTACATGCGACAGATCACCTCTAAAAGAATAGACGCTCAGTACCCGTTCCATCTGGGTTTGATGGAGGCGAACCCTTGAGCCCGGATGATTTCCAAGTGCCGAGCATCCCTTCTATAAAGCATGAACGGGTACTCAGACGAAGCATGATTGTACCATTTTCGCCCGCCGGTTCGCCGGGAGAGATCGCCACGCCAGGCTCGCGATGACATGGTAAGGGTTGGTGTGAACCGAAACCCGACAGCCGCGCAAGTACGCGCGATCTGGCACACGCCATTTGCCCAATATCCGCTACAATACCTGTATGCGTTTTGACGTTTTTACCCTCTTCCCCGGTATCGTCCACCCTTATCTTAACGAAAGCATCCTGCTGCGCGCGCGGGAAAACAACCTGCTGGACGTGCAGGTGCACGACATCCGCGCCTTCACAACCGACAAGCACCATGACACCGAAGAACCGCCCGAGGGCGGCGGCGGCGGCATGGTGATGAAATGCGAGCCGATCTTTGCGGCGGTGGAGGGCGTGCTGGGCGCGCCGCCCGCCTGCCCGGTGATCCTGCTCAGCCCGCAGGGGCGCGTGTTCAACCAGCGCGTGGCCATGGAGCTGGCTGCGCAACCGCGCCTGGCCCTGCTGTGCGGGCGCTACGAAGGCATCGACGAACGCGTGCGCGAGCACCTGGTCACCGACCAGATCTCCATCGGCGATTTCGTGCTCACCGGCGGCGAACTGCCCGCCCTGGCGCTGATCGACGCCGTGGCGCGCCTGCTCCCCGGCGTGCTGGGTGACCCCGACGGCGCCGACGACGACAGCCATGCCACCGGCCTGCTGGAATACCCGCATTACACCCGCCCGGCGGAATACCGCGGCTGGCGCGTGCCGGACGTGCTGCTCTCCGGCAACCACGCCGAAATTGCCCGCTGGCGCAGGCAGCAATCGCTGCTGCGCACACTGCGCCGCCGGCCCGACCTGTTGGAACGCGCGGAACTGTCCGCGAAAGAACGCCAGTTTATCGAAAAAACCCGCAATGAAGAGGAGAATCAACACGGCGTATGAAAAAGTTCAACTGGGGCTACACGTTTTTGCTCGGCTTTGGCTTTTTTGGCGTCAGCGTCATCTGGATGGTCTACAACAGTTTTGTGCCGCTCTTCCTGGCCAACCGCTTCAACCTGGAGCCGTGGCTGATCGGCCTGTTCATGACCTTTGACAACATCGCGGGCCTGCTCATCCAGCCGCCCGTGGGCGCCTGGTCCGACCGGCTGCGCACGCCAATTGGCCGGCGCATGCCCTTCATCTTAATTGGCGCACCCGTCGGCGCTGTGGCCTTCGGGCTGATCCCCATTGCAGCGACGCTGCCGCTGTTTGTGGCCTGCACCAGCACGCTGCTGCTCAGCATGGCCTTCTGGCGCACCCCGGTGGTGGCCTTGATGCCGGACGTGACTCCCTCGCAGTACCGCTCGCAGGCCAACGGCATCATCAACTTCATGGGCGGGGTGGGCGCCATCATCGCCACCCTGGGCGGGGCGGCCCTGTACAAGATGAACCCGGCCTACCCCTTCTGGATGGGCTCCATCCTGGTGATTCTGGCTTCGCTGCTGGTGTTCATCTTCATCCGCGAGCCAAAAGAGTTTGAAAGCGACAGCAATGAAAAACCCGCACTCCTGCGCAGCCTGATGGAAGTGATTAACGATGCGGACAAAAGCGCCCTGCGCATTTTGCTGGCGATTTTCTTCTGGTTTGTGGCATACAACGCCATCGAAGCCTTCTTCACGCTCTATGCGCAGAATCACCTCGGCCTGCCTGGGGAAGACGGCGCCCGCCTGTTGGGCCAGCTTTCGCTGCTCTTCGTCATCTTCGCCCTGCCTGCCGGCTTCATCGGCGCGCGCTTTGGCCGGCGGCGCACCATCATCACCGGCATCCTGGGGCTCGCAGCCTGCATGCTCACCATGTTCTTCCTGCCGGTGCAAACCCTGATCACACCGGTGACCAAACTGCCCGTGCTGGGTGTGGTGCCGATCATCGGCCTGATTTTGATGGTCGCGGGCGCTTCCTGGGCATTGATCAACGTCAATTCGCTGCCCATGGTGGTGGATATGACCGACAACCTGCGCGTGGGCACCTTCACCGGTTTGTACTACATGGTCTCCGCAGTGGCAGCCATCGTCGGCCCCAATGTCAACGGCTGGATCGTCCAACTCACCGGCAGGAATTACAGCCTGGTGATGATCGTCGGTCCCATCTTCATGCTGGTGGCGCTGGTGATGATGCTGGGCGTGCGCAAGGGCGAGGCCAAGACGGCGCAGGCGGCCTGATTTTCAACGAGCAAATCGCGTGACATTGTGTACTTGTAGGATGGAACGTTCGGCATTATACTTAACCTAATTGCAGCTTAACGGTATGCCAGGGAAAGTTCGACCCTGGTATTTCCGTGTAAGCAACCCTCACTTTTTTCATTCTCTCTGGAGGAGAAAATATGAAAAAGTTTTCCGTAATTCTGGCCGTGGTGATTGTGCTTTCGCTCGTCCTGAGCGCCTGCGCGCCGGCCGCCACCCCCGCAGCCACCGAAGCCCCTAAGAAGAAAGTCTGCCAGGTCACCGACACCGGCGGTATTGATGACAAATCCTTCAATGCCACCGCCTGGAAGGGTGCCCAGGATGCCATGAGCACGTATGGCTGGGACGCCAAATACCTCGAGTCCAAAGAAGTCGCTGACTACGAAAAGAACCTGAACGCTTTCGTGGAAGAAAAATGCGACCTGATCGTGACGGTCGGTTTCCTGCTGGGCGACGCCACCAAAGCCGCCGCTGAAACCAACACCGACATGAAATACACCATCGTGGACTTCGCCTACGATCCCGCGATCCCGAATGTGGTTGGTCAGCTCTTCCAGACCGACGAAGCCGCCTTCCTGGCTGGCTACCTCGCTGCTGGCATGACCAAGACCGGCAAGGTCGGCACCTTCGGCGGCCTGCCCATCCCGCCCGTGACCATCTTCATGGATGGCTTCGTCCGCGGCGTCAAACACTACAACGCCGTCAAGGGCACCGCTGTGGAAGTGCTGGGTTACGACCTGGAAAACCCCGACAAGGGTCTCTTCACCAACAGCTTTGACGATCAGACCAAAGGCAAAGAGTTCGGCATCAACCTGATGGATGAAGGCGCCGACATCATCATGCCCGTGGCCGGCCCCGTGGGTCTCGGCACCGCTGCCGCCATCAAAGAACGCGGCAATGCCTGGTTGATCGGCGTTGACTCGGACTGGTTCCTGACCTCCCCCGACTATGCTGACATCACCCTGACCTCCGTCCTCAAGAACATGGACAAAACCACCCTGGAAGTCGTCAAAGAAGTGGAAGACGGCGCCTTCATGGGCGGCACGAACGTGATGGGCACCCTGGCCAACGGCGGCGTTGGTCTCGCCCCCTACCATGATCTCGACGCGCAGGTTTCCGCCGAGCTGAAGGCTGAGATCGAGCAGTTGAAAGCCGACATCATCGCCGGCAAGATCAAACTCGCCGACATCAAGTAAGTCATAGCTCATCTGAGCGTAAAAAAAGGCCGCGGTGCAAACCGCGGTCTTTTTTTATCCCTTCTCAGGCGGCTGATCATCACCCACATCTTTGGATCGAACCATGGGACAAGAAATGGCCTAATTGCATGATAACACCCTCCATCCCTCGCATGAAAGCCCCGTGCAAGAAATAGGGGTGGGGATTGTCAGGCAGGATACCCGAAGGGCTCGCTCGGGATGACATGCAAGTAGGAAGTCGTTGCGAGCAATCTCAGACGCGGAGGGTTACACAGCCGAGATCGCCACGCCCGGCTCGCGGAGCCTCGCCGGTCTCGCGATGACATACGGGGTGGATGGCATGCGTCTATCGCGCACCGGGCTCGGACGGCGCGGGTGAGGGCATCCGCCCGAAACCCAACATCCAGGTCTGATGTGTTGGGATTCGGGCGCAAACGAAACGCAGCGGTCCTTGACTCTACGCGCCCTTCTCCCAACCTATGGAAAAAGTGGAGAGATCACCATGCTCGCCCGACTTTCATCAAGACTTGGATAAGAAGGGGGTTTAAGTTGCAAATGACCGGCATATTTTTTATAATAAATCATATCTTATTTATAAATATTACGAGGAAATCGATATGCCTGAAACCTATGCCAATCCCAACATCCTGGTCGAAACCGACTGGGTCGCCGCACATTTCAACGACCCCTCCATCCGGTTGGTCGAATCGAATGAAGATGCACTCCTGTATGAAACCGGGCACATTCCCGGCGCGGTCAAGGTGGACTGGTTCACCACCCTGCAAGACAGCGTGCGTCGCGACTTCATCAGCCAGGCCGAGTTCGAGGCGCTGTGCGCGCGGCTGGGCATCACCAACGACACCACCGTCATTTTCTACGGCGACAAGAACAACTGGTTTGCCTGCTACGCCTTCTGGCTGTTCGCCTACTATGGGCACCAGAACCTGCGCATCATGAACGGCGGGCGGCTGAAATGGACCCAGGAGAACCGCCCATTAACCCGCGACGTGCCCGTCTACCCGGCGACGGTTTACCGCGCCGCGCCAGCCAACCCGGCCATTCGCGCCTTCCGCGAGGACGTCTTCCGCCAGATCCAGAGCGGGCAGCCACTGGTGGACGTGCGCTCGCCGCAGGAATACACCGGCGAACTGCTGCACATGCCCAACTACCCGCAGGAAGGCGCG
>JACRAG010000499.1 GCA_016213455.1 Anaerolineae bacterium
GAGCGGGACGGTCGCACGCAAAGTGAGATTGCCGCGGCGCTGCGCATTCAACCGGCGACGATGACCAACATGCTGCAGTCGATGGAAGCCGCCGGTTTTATTGAACGGCGCGCCGACCCGGATGATGCGCGGGTTTCGCGGGTTTTCCTGACGCAAAATGGGCGCGACATCATCGCCACTGTGCTCGAACTGGAACTGACTGTGGGGCGTGAATTGTTGCAAGGGTTTTCTGAATCGGAGCAGGAGCAGGTCGGCCATTTGCTTTTACGCCTGATCGAAAACCTGGAGCGGGTCAATGAGCAGGAGATGCCGGTTTAGCCGAAGAGGATTGTATGCAAGCCTTAAAAAAATTATTGAAATACCTGAAACCGTATTGGGTGGCTGCGCTGGTGGCGCCGATCATGATGATGCTGGAAGTGGCTATGGATCTGCTCCAGCCGCGCCTGATGGAGACCATCGTTGACCAGGGCATTGCCAACCTGGATTTGAACCTGGTCATTCATACCGGGCTGCTGATGATCGGCGTGGCGCTGGTTGGCATGGTCGGTGGTGTGGCCTGTACGTACTTTGCGATTTATGCCTCGGCGCATTTTTCAGCCGACGTGCGTTCCGCGCTGTATCGCAAGGTGCAGACTTTTTCCTTTGGCAACCTGGATGCGCTGCAGACGGGGCAGCTGGTGACCCGCCTGACCAATGATGTCAACCAGGTGGGCATGCTTGTGCAGAGCGCCTTGCGTATCATGGTGCGCGCGCCGTTGATCCTGTTGGGCAGCCTGGTGCTGGCGGTGATCACCAGCCCCAGCCTGGCGGTGCTGCTGCTGGCGTTGATGCCGCTGCTCCTGCTGCTGGTTTGGTGGGTGACTCGTAAAGCCAGCCCGTTGTTCAGCGCCGTGCAAGCCGGCGTGGATGGGGTGAACACGGTGATGCAGGAAAATTTGACCGGGGTGCGCGTGGTCAAAGCTTTTGTGCGCGGTGATTTTGAAAAACAGCGTTTTGGCGTCGCCAACGATGTGTTGATGGACCGCACCATTCAAGCGCTGCAATTGATGGCCGTGGTGATGCCGGCGATGAGCCTGGTGATGAACCTGGGCCTGGTGAGTGCGCTGTGGTTTGGTGGAATGCAGGTCAACACCGGTTCGCTGCAGGTGGGGCAGTTGGTGGCGTTCATCAACTACCTGCTGCGCGCGCTGGGCTCGGTGATGATGGTGGCGATGGTGATCG
This sequence comes from Anaerolineae bacterium, assembly GCA_016213455.1. GTDB lineage: Bacteria > Chloroflexota > Anaerolineae > Anaerolineales > Anaerolineaceae > Anaerolinea. The sequence goes on from JACRAG010000499.1 coordinate 1,222, forward strand.
TTCAACTCACCCGCGCGGTGGCTTCGGCCGACCGCATTGCGGAGGTGTTGGATAGCCATCCGGACGTTCAGGATGCGCCCAATGCACTCACGCCGGCAGGGGTGCGTGGGCGGGTGGTATTTGAGAATGTCAGTTTTGGTTATGACGGCGAGGATGAGGCAGTTTTGAAGGGGGTCAGCTTCGCGGCTGAGCCGGGCGAAACCGTGGCCATTTTGGGCGCGACCGGTTCGGGCAAGACCAGCCTGGTCAACTTGATTCCGCGTTTTTATGACGTGAAAGATGGGCGGGTGACCATCGATGGGCAGGATGTGCGCGCGTTGGACCAGGCTGCGCTGCGCCAGGCCATCGGTGTGGCGCTGCAGGAGGTGGTGCTGTTTTCGGGTAGCGTACGCGACAATATTCGCTACGGCAGGCCGGAAGCCAGCGACGCAGAGGTGGAAGAAGCTGCCCGGGCAGCCCAGGCGGATGAGTTCATTCGCAACCTGCCGGAAGGATATGACACTCTGTTGGGTCAGCGCGGCGTGAACCTGTCGGGTGGACAGAAACAACGCCTGGCAATTGCCCGCGCCTTGCTGGTCAAGCCGGCGGTGTTGATCCTGGATGATTCGACCAGCGCCGTGGATGCGACCACCGAAGCTCAACTACAGCGCGAGCTGCAAGCCTGGATGCGCGGACGGACCAGTTTTGTCATCGCGCAGCGCATCAGCACGGTTCTCAACGCCGACCGCATCCTGGTGCTGGATAACGGGCGGCTGGCGGCGCAGGGGACGCATAACGAGTTAATGCGCAGCAGCGCCATTTATCGTGAAATTTATGACTCGCAGTTGGGCAGCCCGGTGGCAGCCTGATGGACGACTTTAGAGGATGGTAACGATGGCTCAAAAACCTGAACAACGCACTCCTGCAACCCAAACCCCACCGCCTCTGCCCTTTGGTCCCGGCCCGGGAAGGGGTGGACCGGGCATTCGCTTGCCGGGGCAGCGCGCCAAGAACCCGCGCCAGACCATCGCGCGATTGTGGGGTTATCTCAGCCTGCAGCGCAGCGGGCTGATCCTGTCTTCCATCATGGTGCTGTTCAGCACCCTGCTGGGTCTTGCCGGCCCTTACCTGATGGGGCAGGCGATCGATCGCTATATCATCCCCGCGGACCTCTCCGGCCTGGCGCGCATCTGCTTGATCATGCTGGCTGTGATTGGGGTTGCCACGCTGACCGGTTGGGCGCAGTCCTATCTGGCAGCCAAGGTGGCGCAGCGCACGGTGCGCGATATGCGCAAAGCGCTGTTTGACCGGCTGCAGCTGCTGCCGCTGCGTTTCTTTGACCAACGTACGCACGGCGAATTGATGAGCCGGCTCACCAACGATGTGGATAACATTTCGCAGGTGCTCAATGAGGGCCTCGTTCAACTGGTGTCTGGCGCACTCACCTTTGCCGGTACGTTGATCATCATGTTGGTGCTTTCCTGGCCGCTGGCGTTGGTGAGTCTGTTGACCATCCCATTAATGGTGCTGATCACGCGCTTTATTTCCACCTATACGCTGCGCGATTTTCGCGCACAGCAAGAGGCGTTGGGACAGCTCAACGGGCACATTGAAGAGACCATCACAGGCCGGCGGGTGATCCAGGCCTTTGGCCGTGAGCCTGTGGTCATCGCCGACTTTGAAAAATCCAACCAGCGTCTGCTGGCTGTTTCGGTGCGCGCCCAGGTCTTCTCCCAATCGATTGGCCCGATGATGAACCTGGTCAACAACATTGGCTATGCCCTGGTGGCGGGCGCGGGCGGCTGGATGGCGTTGAGCGGCTGGGTGACGGTGGGCACCATCGCGGCTTTCCTGAATTATGTGCAGCAGTTCACCCGCCCGCTGAATATGCTGGCGAACCTGGTCAACATGCTGCAGTCAGCGCTGGCTGGCGCAGAACGCTTTTTTGAGATCGTGGATGAAGCCGAGGAAATGCCGGACATCCCCGGCGCGGTCGCGCTGGACAACCTGCGCGGCGAAGTCGAGTTTGAGCACGTCACCTTCGGCTATCTGCCGGATACACCCGTGCTCAAAGATGTGTCGCTGCAGGTCAGGCCGGGTCAGACGATTGCCCTGGTGGGACCGACCGGCGCCGGTAAAACCACCTTGATCAACCTGCTGTCGCGGTTCTACGACGTGGATCAGGGCGCGATCCGCATTGACGGGCACGATGTTCGCACGATCAAGAAATTTGATCTGCGCAGCCGCCTGGGGATTGTGCTGCAGGACACCTATCTCTTCTCCGCCAGCGTCATGGAAAATATCCGCTATGGGCGGTTGGATGCCAGCGATGAAGAGGTGATGGCTGCCGCACGGCTGGCGAATGCAGATGGATTCATCCGCCACCTGCCGCACGGCTACCAGACGCAACTTTCTGAAGGAGCCTCCAACCTCAGCCAGGGTCAGCGCCAGCTGCTGGCGATTGCGCGCGCGGTGCTGGCCGACCCGGGGATTCTCATCCTGGACGAGGCGACCAGCTCCGTTGACACGCGCACCGAAAAGCATATTCAAGAGGCGCTGCTGCGCC
>JACRAG010000494.1 GCA_016213455.1 Anaerolineae bacterium
ACCCGACACCCTATCCATCATCCTGGCCCTGGAAAAACAGGGCCTGGTCACCCGCACCTTTCGCCGGCTGGACCCCGAACGGCAGGCCGGGCTGATCAACGCCATATTGGAGGAAGCCGCCGAAGTCGGCCCCGCCAACCTTAACGTGCACCGTGTGGCCGAACGCAGCGGCACAGCGGTCGGCTCGCTATACCAGTACTTTGGCAACCGTGACAACCTGCTCTCCTTTGCCATTGAAATGGTGGTGCGCCAGACGGTGATGACTTTCGACGCCTACCAATCCATTTTCGCGCAGATGCCGCTGCGCGATGGTCTGCGCGCCTACCTGCTGGGCGGCGAAGAATGGACGCACACGCAACTCAGCGCGGCGCGTTTCTTTGCCCGCGCCGCCTACCAGGGCGACCCCCAGCTGGCGCAGCGCGTGGTGAGTCCCATCGCCGAGTCGATGAAAGGCATGCTGCGCGCCCTGCTGGAAGGCGCCGCCGCGCGCGGCGAGCTGCGCGCGGACCTGGACCTGGAGGCCGCCATCGGCGTGGTCAACACGCTGATCATCGCGGTGGGCGACTCGCGCCTCCTGCCCTACCTGAATCAGTATTACCGGCTCAGTGACGCCAACGTGGACGACCAGCGCGCCCTGGAGGCCACTTTTGCCCTGCTGGAACGCGGTTTGATGGCGGAGGGCGTATGAAGAAAACCCTCTCCATGTGCTGGAAAACCCTGCTGGAAACGGCGCGTGACTGGCAGTTGAGCGGCGTTTACCTGCTCTTCCCGGCTGCCATGATCGCCATGTATTTCATGGCCTTTGGGCAAACCCCCTCCATGTCCAACTGGCTGACCCTGCTGGTGGATAACCGCGACCGCGGAGTGCTGGGCGCGCAGCTGGTGGACGCGCTGACCACCGCCCAGTTCGACGGGCAGCCAATCTTCTCGGTACGCACCGGGCTGGATGAACGCAGCGGGCGCATCGCGCTGGAAGAAGGCAAAGCTGCGCTGCTGCTGGTGATCCCGGCGGACTTCACCGACGCGCTGCGCAGCCCGACCGGCTCACCGGCGGAGTTGGAAATGCACGGCGATCCGCTCAGCGACAACTACCTCTTCGCGCGCAGTTTTCTCTCGGGCGAGGTGCAGGCCTTCATCGACCGGCAGACCGGCTGGACGCGTCCCCCCACAGGTACCTACGAATTCCTGCCCAACACCGGCAAGGTCAGTGACTTTGCCGCGGGCGTGCCGGGTGTGCTGGTGTTTGGGGTCATGTTCAGCACCGTCGCCAGCGCGTTGATGCTGGCGCGCGAGCGCTCGGCGGGCACGCTGGAACGCCTGCGCATGAGCGGCGCCAGCGGCGGTGTGGTGCTGGGCGGCGTGGCGCTGGCCAACCTGGTCATGGCGCTGGTGCAGGCGCCCATCTCGTTTGGCGCGGCGCTCCTGATGGGTTTCCGCAGCCCCGGATCGCTGCCGCTGGCGATTGGCATCACCGTGCTGCTGTGCATGGGCGCCGTGGGCTGCGGCTTCCTCTCGGCCTGCTTCGCTCGCAGCGAAGGCGCCGCTGTAGCCATCTCCACCGCGGTCATGACGCCCCTGGTCTTCCTGAGCGGCGCCATCTTCCCCATGCCGCGCTTTGAGTTGTTCCGCATCGGCGGGCAGGCGGTGCAGCTCATCGATTTCATGCCCACCACTCCCGCCGCTTCGGCGCTCAGCAAGGTGCTGCTGCACGGCATGGGGGCTGAAAGCATGGTATATGAACTGGTCCTGCTTGTGGCGCTCTGCGTAGGGCTGCTGGCGCTGGGAGCAGTGGTTTATCAACGACGCGTGCTGCGTGGCCTGTAAACGGCAGCCAAGGAATGAAGAAAATGACAAACATTATTTTGAGTGCTGAGGGATTGAGCAAACGCTTCAACGGCCTGCAGGCCGTCAAGAACCTGTCTTTAAATGTTGAAGAAGGCGAAGTTTTCGGCTTTTTAGGCCCAAACGGCGCCGGCAAGACCACCACCATCCGCATGTTGACCGGGCTGCTGCGCCCGGATGGCGGGCGTGTACTGCTCAACGGGCAGGTCATGCAGGGCGGTGATGCCGCGGCTCGCGCCCAGGTAGGCGTCTGCCCGCAGGAAGTGGTCATCTGGAAAAAGCTCACCTGCCTGGAACAGCTGGTCTTCACCGGGCAGCTCTACGGGCTGGATGGTCAAACCGCGCGCCGCAATGCGCTGCGCCTGTTGGACGAATTGGACCTGGCGGAGAAGCGCAACAGCCTGTCGGGCACGCTCTCCGGTGGTATGCAGCGCCGCCTGAACATCGCCCTGGCTTTGGTGCACGACCCGCGCATTGTGGTGCTGGACGAGCCGGAAGCCGGGCTGGACCCGCAGAACCGGGTGGGCGTGCGCGAGTATGTGCAGTCCCTGGCGCACCGAAAAACCGACAGACTGACCACGCACAACATGGACGAGGCGGAACGCGTCGCCGACCGGGTGGCGATCATCGATCACGGCGAACTGCTGGTGCTGGACACCCCCGAGCAGTTGAAACGCCAGGTGGGCGAAGGCGACGTGCTGGAGATCGGGCTAAAAAATGGCCGGCGGGACGAGGAGGCTGCGCAAGCCGCGCTGTCCAGTTTGGCCGCCAACGTGCAGTGGGATGAAGCCGGAGCGGTGCTGCGCGTGCGCGCCCTCGACGCCGTGGGGCGCCTGGCCCAAATTCTGGGCGCCCTCGAAGCCGCAGGTTTTCAACCCGGCGCGGTCAACATCCGCGCCAACACGCTGGAAGATGTGTTCATCCAGCTCACCGGACGGAGGCTGCGCGAATGAACCTGCAACGCATACTGCTGACTGCACATAAATCCGTGCTGGAGACGCTGCGCGAGCCGGGCTTGCTGCTCTTCACCCTGCTGCTGCCGGCCTTCTTCATGCTGATCAATTACGTGGGTTACGGCACATCCCCGCGCGAAAACAGTTTTCCCATCTGGGTGACCGGGACAGGCCCCAATGCCGAGGCGCTGCTGGCGCGCTTGAGCGCCGAGCAATACGCCAACGGGCGTCCGGTCTTTGCGATCAAGCCGGTGGATGCTACCCTGGACGTGGACACCGCCCTGCGCGACGGCACCACCCTGGCGCTGCTGACCCTCTCCAGCGCGCCGGACGGCAGCCTGGCCTACACGGTGCGCGGCAACGCCCTGAGCATGGGTTTCACGCGCGCCTCCACGCAGTTGGATGCCGTGCTGACCGAATGGCAAAACCAGGCCCAGGGCAAGCCGGCCTATGCCCGGCTGGTGGAACGCCCGCTGGGCCTGGCGCGCCCGCTGAACGACTTCGACGCCTACGCGCCGGGTATGATGGTCTTTGCCATTTTGCTGCTCATCCCGCAGACTGCCACCCTGTTGGGTCGCGAGATGCGTGAAGGCACGCTCAACCGGCTGGCGCTGACCCGCCTGAGCACGTTGGAACTGTTCGGGGGCATCACCCTGGCGCAGATGTTCTTCGCCGCGCTGCAGGTGGCCTTGATGTTCGCCACCGCGCTGGCGTTGGGTTTCCACAACCGCGGCTCGCTTGGGCTGGCTGTGATCATCGGCCTGGCGCTGGCTTTTGGCGCCGTGGGCATGGGGCTGGGCATGGCCTGTTTCATCCGGAACGACTCGGATGCGCTCAACACAGGCAGCTCGGTATCCATGGTGCAGGTTTTCCTCTCCGGTGCGTTCTTCGCCTTCCCCGCGCCCACCCTGTTTACCCTGGCGGGGCACACCATCGGGCTGTTCGACATCTTGCCAGCCACGCACGCCATGCTGGCTCTGCAGCAGGTGCTGGTGGGCGGCGCGGACCTGGCGCAGGTGGGCTTCCGGCTGGCAGCCACCTTGATCCTGGGGTTGATCTATTTTGCCGCGGGCGCGCTGCTCTTCCGCTCGCGCATGGCCCGGAGATAAAGAGCATGTTCGCTGTCAACATGCCGCAGAATGGGCGCTCGAGAGCACGTGAATGCGCCCCTCTTTTCTGCGATGGTCGGGTTTCGGGCGGATCACCTCTTGTACTGCCCGAAACCCGTTGTCTTGAACGGAAAAATGACAGCTGCTTATGCAATCCGCTGTTTTTTCGCCAGAATGCGGTTTAATAAAGGTATGCACTACATCATCGACGGGCACAACCTGATCCCGCATATCCCGGGAATGAACCTGCGCCAGATGGACGACGAGCAGGGTCTGATCGACCTGCTGCAGGCCTTCTGCCGGGCCAAACGCGCCAGCGTCGATGTGTATTTTGATGGGGCGCCGCCCGGTCAGCCGGCAAAACGCGCATTTGGCGCCGTCAAGGCGCATTTTGTGCGCGCCGGGCACACCGCCGACGATGCCATCCGCGCCCACCTGGGGCGGCTGGGCGCGCGCGCCCGCGAAGTAAGTGTGGTCACCTCCGACCGCCAGGTCCAGCGTGAAGGGCGTGACGTCCACGCCAAAGTGATTGGCTCGGATGAATTTGCGCGCCTGCTGACGCAGATTCCGGCTGCCACACCCGGCAGCGCGAATGACAAGTCCACGGCGGATGAGATGGACATTGACGAATGGCTGCGCCTGTTCGGCGAAAAACGCGGGTGATTCTCATAACGATTTAATACAAATCGGACAGATTTGGTGTACATTATGCACAAGATACGATCTCATTAGGTCGGTGTCTTCCACCGAAAAGCACGCTCAACTCAACCCCCCCTTGAGTTGAAAAGCAAGTTGGTGGCATTCCCTCCCTGATGATTGCCCGGCCTGTCCCCCCCAGGTCGGGCAATCGACATTTAACCAGCCCTCTTCCCATTTTTCCCAAATCTGAACCGTCGAACAACTTGCGCTTCGATCTGCCGCCAGGTTGAATGCAACCCGGCGACCGTCGTACGATATAATGATGATATTCACCGGTGGATATGTGCCATTCAGCCGTTCATGATTACAGGGTGGATACCCGGCAGTATAAAAAATGTAGGCTGCCTTGCCAACATCCATCCCAATCAGGCAGAACGGGCACGCAGTCTGGAGACGGCATGGAAGACAACCCCTTTTATCAGCACTTCAAAGATGAGATCGAGCGCAACCAGGCAGAAGATGCGCAGCTGCAGATCAAATACCAGCAAGAACAAGAAATGCAAGAACGCCGCGAAAAAGAAAGGGCACGCTGCGCTGCATTGGTCGTCCCGGTACTGCAGGATTTGTTGTTCAAATACCCCGGTCACAAGGTCATCGACCGCGCCGAGGTTACTTACCGGTCGATGAAAATCGATTACCACGGCATCTTCTGGCCCGGCGTGACCTACAGCCCTCAAAAGCCCCCCGTGGACT
>JACRAG010000060.1 GCA_016213455.1 Anaerolineae bacterium
CAATCAAAGGGGAGGGATGAATGCCTGGGAAGACTCTGTATCACCGCATGAAGTCGTTTAACACCCGGTTTGCAGCCAATTATGGGCGCGGGGTTGGTCCAACCCGTGTGACCCTGCTGTTGACCACGCGGGGCCGAAAATCCGGGCAAGCCAGGGTGACGCCGCTGCAATATGAAGAAGCGGATGGGTTGGTGTATCTAGCCTCGGCGCGCGGGGCAGCCGCGGATTGGTATAAGAATGCCTGCGCTGACCCGCTGGTTCATGTGCAGCTGCAAGACCGTGCGTTTGACGCGCGTGCAGAAGCCGTGACCGACGCGGCGCGGATCGCCGATTTCATCGAGCTGCGCATTCGCCGCCACCCGCTGATGGTGCGGTTGATCCTGCACCTGGTAGACCGGCTGCCGCTGCGCTATACACGCGCCGACCTGGAGCGCTTATGCGCCGAAAAAGCCATGTTGATTTTGCATCCGCTGCCGCCTGATGTCAGGTAGAATAAAGTCACAACCACCGGGATTTCGATCCACGACAACCCGGTTGAGAGATGGAGCCAGGGCATGTTGCTTCCCATCAGTGTGATTACCTTTATCCTTCTGGCAGCCGCGGCAGCCATCTTTTTCATCTGGCGCCTGACCCAGCAGCAGGGGGAAGAGAAACAGCAAAGCCAATCCGGGCACGGCTTCGCCGCGCTGGAAAACCCACCGGAAGAACTGCTTTCGCGCATCCGGTCGCTGCAATTGGGCAGGCAGACTCCTGCGCGCGTCAGCGACGTGTATCGCAAAGCGGTTCTCAACGGCGAACTGTACTTCTTTGACCTGATCCGCCCCGGCGAGGATGGCGATTCGCGGGAAGAAGGCTGCCTGATGGCTGTGTCGCCGGCGCTGCGCCTGCCGCGCATGGTCATCTTTCCGCTGCCCAACCTGGGCGGCGCGTGGGGCGAAAAAATGAACGATCTGGTCGGGGCAATCACCGGTTGGGCCGGCGGATACCTGGGCCTGGAGCCTGTCTCGCTGTCCCAGGCGGGTATTTTTGATGAGCGCTTTACCGTGCTGGCGGAAGATGCTGCCGAAGCGCAGGCTTTTCTCACGCCTGAGCGCGTGCGCGCGTTTAGCGCCATGCCGACCTCGGTGGTGTTCCAATCGGCAGGGGATGCATTGCAGGTGCAGGCCATCCATGTGCGCGGTAAATCCAAAGACGACTTGATGGATTCTCAAATCGCTATTGCCACCCGGCTGATGACCACGCTGGAGTAAACGCAGGGCCGGACATAGCAAACACCCCCCGGTAGTTCGGGGGGTGTTTGTTTGGATGGCTTTATATGGTCGACTGCTCAACCGTCACCTGGCGGAGGGGATACCCCCGCGAATACAGGCGCTGCAGCAGCCCCAGCAGGGCAGCCTGGTCAGGCAGTTTTCCACGCAGGCAGGTGGTATTCGGTCCGTCAGGCCGGATTTCCATCTGCTCAAACCAGTCGTGCCAGCGTTCGGCGATGACGCCATCCACAATCACCTGGCACAGCACCGGCTGGTCCATGAGCCGGGAAGGGGTCAGGCTGCCAGGCATTCCGGTTCCTCGCTTTCCAGGTCAAGTGGCAGTCGCGCAGGCGGGCTTATCCGCTGTGCCGCCTGCGATGACAACACCTGGGTCCAGTTGTAGGCGCGGGTTGCCTGAGCCAGGATGGACACACTGGCGCGCTGCCCTGAGCCGTTCGCCTGCGCGGCGAGTTTCTGTCCGGTGCTGTAATACTCCCGTGCTCGCACGATCAAAGCCTGCATCCCTTCGGCTGCCGGGCTGCCGGCTGGGAGCGCTGCCAGGGCTGTTTCGGCTTCCCTCAGGCGCTGCTGCGCATTTTCCGAGGCGGAGAGCATCACTTCCACCGGGCTCTGGCCCAGGCGAATTTCCCAAAAGGCATTCGTCTCGCCGTACACCGGGCCGCAGTGGGGCAAGGGAGCGTGGGCTGTCAACCCGCGCGCAGCCGGGCCAACGCACACGGCGTAGCGGCCTTCGGAGGGTTTCATCATGGCGACGACGGCATTGCCGGCGTGACCGGTGGTCACCTGGCCCCATTCCCCGTTCTTTTTGTAACCCGCGGCAATTTCTTCGAAGCTGCCGGGCGGCAGGATGCCGGAACGCCGGTACAGGCGTTGGATGGTATCGAAGTCGATGCGCCCGACGCGCGGATTGAGGGCGCTGAAAACAAAGTTGTTGCGCCCGCACGAGTTGCTGTACATCAGGTTCATGATGGCGTTGACCAGCTCGGCGCCGCTGGGTTTGCGCAGCGTGACCAGGGAGGGCGGCTGAAAACTCACCGGGCGCCAGCCACCGTGCTGATCCCACATCCAGCGATCACGGAAGGGCTTCATCCAACCGGCCTGTTCAGCCTGGGGGTGGGCAGCCGAGTTGTTGGCATAAAGGAAGTCTGTCTCGCCCAGCACGCCGGCTTCGCGGATGATGATCGGGTTTTTACGGCTTTCAGCGACGTAACCATAGCTGGAGTCGGCGTAGAAGCCGCCGGCTGTGTTGGCTGGGTCCATGCCGACATCGCCGACCGGAAAATTCAACTCCATTTCACGGGCTTCGCGCGCCGAGTTGGCGAAGCGCAGGATGTGCAGCACGGACATTCCGCGCCGGATGCCATATCCCCATTCGGAGCGGTCTTCAATCATCTTGGGCACGCCGCCGTGATGCACATAGGCCAAACCGCGGGCGTTCATGCCGGGGTGTCCCATCAGCCCCACATTGCCGACCACCGGCACGTCGCCGTACACCGAGAATGGGGTAAAGATGTAAGGGTTACCGGTCTCTGGGAATGCCACGATGGTGACCATGAAGGTGGCATCGTGGTCGCCGGATGCGCCGGCAACCAGCTTGCCGTCAACGGTGGCGCGTCCCCAGGCGGCGACACCCGAGCACAGAATCGGCATGCGATCCATGGCTTTATCCCAGTCGCCTTTGGCCTGGTAGAAATTGGTCGGGCGGGAGTGACCGGCCCAGATATCCAGCACGTCTTCATAGCTCATCGCCACGCCGGATGCGGTGGCGCCGTCTGCCCAGCCGCGGATCATATCCAGCAGTTCGGGGGTGTGCTGGCGCATCTGCGCTTCGTAGTTGCGGTGCACCTGATATTCGTCTTCGGTGAAACTGCGCCCGGCCTTGTGGGTGAAAACCCAACGCCCAAAAATCTGGATCACCTGCCGGGCATACTGGTAGCCCATCTCGTAATCCGACCCCTGCAGGATGACCACCGGGTTGGACGCCGGAAGGATGGGCATATCGCCGGCGCAGTCGATCTCGGTGCCGGGCATGGGGGTGATGGCGTCAAATTCGGTCACCACAGGCTGGGTGGATTTTTCCACCAGCGCGGTATACACACGGTTGCCCAGCTGGATGCTGCGATTGGCAGCCTGGAAGCATTTGCGCCAGCCGTCTTTGACGATCTTGCGTCCGGCTGCTTCGGCGTACCATTTACTTTTTTGCAGTTCCAGTACCGCCTGGTTGAACTCACGCAGGCGCAGCGCAAAGATGGGGTCCTGCGGGCTGAGTTTGCCCAGTTCGATGTTGGCGCGGATCAGAATGGAGTGCACTTTTTCGTGCAAGGGGATCAGGCGGATGGGGTTGGCGTTTTCGAAAAAGTAGCGCGCCACCTTCATGAATTTGGACGGGTTTTTACGAGGCGTAATGTCAGTCATGGGATTCCTTCTTTCGATAACCGGCGGTTATCTGTCTATTATTTGTCACTGCAAGAAGGATACAGCAGCGGGGACGGGTCGGCATTGTCCGAAAGGTGAATTTACGGGTGTATTCCGGCGCGATGCGGGGATACACCCGGTCAAATCAAACGCAGGTCGCGCGCGCGCAGTAAAGCCTGGGTGCGGCTGGTCACGTCCAGCTTGTCAAAGATGTGGTTGATATGCTTTTTGACCGTGGTTTCAGCCACGCTCAAGCGTTGCGCGATTTCACGGTTGCCCAGACCTTCAGCCAACAGGTGCAGCACTTCCAGTTCGCGTTCGCTGAGCGGCGCGCGCAGGTTGACCGGCCCAGACGCATCATCCAGCAGGGCATCCAGCAGCGGCAAAGCCACGCCGCGCCGGGCAGCTTCCAGCAGCAGCGGGCGCAGTTCCACGCCCTCGACGCGGAAAACCTGGGGCACATTCTGCTCCTCCCCGAGCTGCAGGGCCTGCAGCAAGGCTGCCTGGGCAGAGTCGGGGCGGTTGAGCGCCTGGAACACGCGCGCCAGGACCAACTGCGCTTCCAACGCGATGCGCATCCGCCCGTCTTTTTCCGCGGCAGCGCGCACGGACTGTGCCACGCCGAGGGCAGCCTGGGGCTCGCCAACAGCTGCCAGCACCCGCGCCAGCACCAGATCTTCCGTGGGGTGCAGATATTCGACTGCGGGGGAAGCCTGGTAGCGCACGGCCCAGGATTTGGCCTGGCGCAGATTGCCCTGCTCGAGCCAGCAGCGCGCCTGCGCAGCTTCGACGGAACGCCGGGTGCGCTCCAGCCCGGAAGCCCGGGCCATTTCCACCGCCTGCCGCAGCAATTCGGCGGCGCGGGTGTGATTGTGCTGTGCCTGCAGGATGCGCGCCTGCAGTATGGCGCCTGTCTGGGTGGTGTCCTCTATGCCCCCTTGCGCCAGCAGGTTCAGTCCTTCGGTGAGGGCCTCGTCTGCGCCAGGTAGATCGCTGCGCTCAAAGAGCAGCCAGGCCTGCAGGGTCAGAATCAGTCCGGCGGCAGGCATCAACTGATCGCCGCTGCTGCCCAGCCGCAGCCCTTCACGGATGATTTGCCCGGCTTGCGCGGTTTTTCCCATCAGCATGTGCGCCCAGGCCTGGTTGGTGAGCGCGTTGATCGCCAGCAGGCGAAATCCGTTGGCTAGCCCGCCTTCATAAGCCATTTGCAGCCAGCGCAGGCTCTCCTGCATCTGACCTTGCAGCAGCAGGGTATAGCCCAGAGATGCCGCCGCGGAGCTGCGTGCCAGCGTGGTCGAGGGCGGCAATTCAGCCAGGGCTTGCCGGGCGGCGGCTTGTGCGCGGTTGACTTCGCCGCGCGCGGCGGCGATGCGTGCCCGGCTGCCCGCGATGTGCGCGGGCAACTGTGGATCGATATCGGGCAGCGTTTCGAGCTGGTCGAGGATATTCTCCGCCTGTTCCATGCGCCCGGAGACAAACAGGGCGCGGGATTGGTACAGGCGCAGCCAGGGGCGGTTTTCCATTGCCTCGGGCGGCAGGGATTTCATCCAGCCCAAAACCGTACGGATCTCGCCAGATGACCAGATCTCCGCCTGGCGCACGGCGTTTTCCAGCAGCCCGGCAGCCAGGTTCTGATCCTGCGCCAAAAAGGCGTAGGACACGGCTTCAGCCAGCCAGCCGTTGGCCTGATGCCAGAGGGCAGCCCGCCGGTACAGCCGGGCAATGCTTTCAACGGACTGGTTTTGCTTCAATCGCGCCAGCAGCAGTTCGCCAAACAGATGGTGATAGCGGTACCAGGTGCGCTCTTCATCCAGCGCCACCAGGAACAGGTTGGCGCGGTCCAGTTCCATCAAGGTGGTTTGCGCCGCCGATCCGTCCAGTCCGGCTTCTGCCAGCAGTTCTGCGCACAATGGGGCGGTGAACTGGCGCAGGATGGCGGTGATTTGTAAAAATTGCTGCACGGCTTGCGGCTGGCGGTCGTACACCTCGTCGGAGAGGAAATCGAGCAGGTAGTGGTGCCTCCCGGAAAACCGCGCGATGCGTTCAGCGATGTGCTCTGGCGGCTGGCCTTTGAGGCTGATCGCAGCTGCCTGCAGGGCTGCCGCCCAACCCTCGGTGCGTTTTTCCAACTCCTCCACCTGTTCGGGCAGCAGGTCGGCGCCGATCTGCCGGCTCAGAAAAGCGGCGGTTTCAGCGGGGGTGAAACGCAGGTTGGCTGAGCGGATTTCCAGCAGCTGCCCGCGGATGCGCCAGCGCGCCAGCGGCAGGGGTGGGTCGGTGCGGGAGGCGATGACCACATGCAGGTGATTGGGGCAGTGCTCCAGCAGGTAGAGCAGGCTGGTGTGCACGGTGCTTTCTTGAATGATATGGTAGTCATCCAGCACCAACACCAGCGGGCCTGGCAGACTCATCAGCGCGTTGATCCAGGCGCGCACGAAGGCAGGCACCGCCTGCGCAGAGGTGAGCAGGCCATAGATGGCGGTGCTGTCTTGGCCCAACGGGAAGGCGGATGCCACGTAATTCCAGAAGCGCAGCGGGTCATTGTCATCGACATCCAGCGTGAGCCAGCCGGTGCGCGCGTGACCGGTGATGCGTTTGAGCCATGCGCTCAACAGGGTGGTCTTGCCTGAACCCGGCGGCGCGGAGATGACCACCAGCGGTACCTGCAGGGCTTCTTCTAGCGCCTGCTCCAAACGGGCGCGTTCCACATGTTCACGCGGCAGGGGTGGAATGAGCAGTTTGGTGGAAAGCAGGGTTGGATCCATGCGCAGCGCCTTA
>JACRAG010000501.1 GCA_016213455.1 Anaerolineae bacterium
ATGTGGTGGATAGCGGGCAGATCGATATTCAATCGGATCCGAAGACTGGCAAGTTAACCGGTGTGTTTTCATTCAAGGCACACAGCAAAGATTTTCCTGACCGGATGATTGAGGTTACCGGTGCGGTGAACAATATTCCTCTCAAGTGAGATGAATTCTGGTGGTCTCCGTTTTCGGTTGATCGGTAGGTTGATGGGTGACCTGATAAGAAAACGGTGATGGGTGCCTGATGGCTGCCATCACCGTTTTTACGATGAAATTATGTTCGCTATATTATGCTAAGCCACGGCAAATTCAAGGCTGGCAGGTTCTGGAGCGCCGAGCGCCACACCGCGCGCGCTGGGTGAGCAGCCGCCTGCGGTCAGGCGGAATTTGCCCGGATGGAAGACCAGCTTGCCGTTTTCATCGACCAGCATCAGCATCTCGGGTTTGACCAGCAGCTTGACGGTTTGGCTTTGCCCCGGTTCCAGACGAATGCGTTGGAAGCCAATCAACTGGCTGATGGGCGCAGGCAGGCGGCTTTCGAGCGCACTCAGGTAGAACTGGACCACTTCATCGGCTGCAAGCGTGCCGGTATTTTGGACGGTCACCGAAGCTTCAAAGCCGGTGGTTTTGGGTGTCGAAATCGCAATGTCGCTGTACTTGAAAGTGGTGTAAGACAGGCCAAAACCGAAGGGATAAAGCGGCTCGGCAGTCATGTAACGGTAGGTGCGACCCGCCATGCTGTAATCTTCGAAGGGCGGGAGTTGATCGAGCGATTTGGGGAAGGTCAGCGGCAGTTTGCCGGCGGGAGCACTATCCCCAAACAGCACGTCCGCGACAGCGCGCCCACCTTCCATACCCGGATACCAGACGAAGAGGATCGCATCGACCATCTCTGCCACTTCGCCGAGCGCGATCGGGCTGCCGCCGGTCACCACCAGGACGATTTTCGCGCCGTGAATCGCCAATTCCTTGATGAAATTGACCTGGCTCTCGGGGAGCGAAATGCTGTCGCGGTCGCCATTGAGCGGGGAGAGCAGCGATTCGCCCTCTTCGCCTTCGAGGTGCGGGGTGGAACCGACGCAAACGATGGATACGTCAGCGACCTGGGCCATGCCCGGCGCCCAGGACTGGCTGATTTCACGCTGGTGTTTGACCAGCGCACCAGGGTGGTATTCCATGCCCATGCCTTCGGGGATGCGTCCGGTGATGCCCTCGAGCAGGGTGATCATCTGGTTGTTGAAACCGTAGTAGTTGCCGAGCAGCACTTCCATGCTGGTGGCTGTTGGGCCGGTGACGAAAATCTTTTTCGTGGAAGGCTTGATCGGCAGGAGGTTGTCTTTGTTCTTGAGCAGGACCACCGATTCGGCGGCGGTACGATAGGCCAGTTGGCGATGCGCTTCGCAGGCGACAACATCCATGGGAATGGAAGCGAAGGGCACATTCTCGTCGGGGTCGAACATGCCGAGTTTGAACCGCGTGCCGAGCGTGCGCATCAGGGCGCGGTCGACCAGCGCTTCGGTTGTGTCGCCGCGTTCGATCGCCGTGGGGATCGCATTGAAGACATGATCGCAGCCCAGGTCGCAGCCATATTGCAGCGCCAGCGCCGCCGAATCCGCTTCATCTTCGGTGACCTTGTGATGCAGGTGGAAGTCCGAAAGCGCCCCACAATCTGAAACGACATGCCCATCAAAGCCCCATTCACCCCGCAAAATGTCATCCAGCAAGAGTTTGCTGCCATTGCAGGGTTCATCGAGGGTGCGGTTGTAGGCGCCCATCACCGATTCCACTTTGGCTTCCATGACCAGCTTTTTAAAGGCTGGCAGGTAGGTGTCGTACAGGTCATGTTTGGAAACGATGGCGTTGAAGGTGTGGCGATCTTTTTCCGGCCCGGAATGGACGGCGTAATGCTTAGCGCAGGCTGCCGCCTTGAGGTATTTGGGATGATCGCCCTGCAGGCCTTTGACAAACTCGGTGGCCATTTCACCGGTGAAGAACGGGTCCTCACCCCAGGTTTCCTGTCCGCGCCCCCAGCGTGGATCGCGGAAAATATTGACGTTCGGCGACCAGAAAGTCAGCCCCTGGTATTGGTCGGTGTAACCGTTGCGTTTCAGCGCGGCATGGTATTTGGCGCGCCCTTCGTCGCTGATGGCGGTGGCGACCTGATGGATCAATTCCTTGTCCCAAGTGGCAGCCATGCCAATCGCCTGCGGAAAGACCGTGGCGCGACCATTGCGGGCTACGCCATGCAGCGCCTCGGACCAATAGTTGTAACCGGGAATGCCCAGACGCGGCACCCCTGCCGCCGGGTGGCTCATCAACGACACTTTTTCATCCAGGGTCAGGCGGGAGAGCAGATCCTGAACACGTTCAGGGATGGAAAGGCTGGGGTCTAAATAGGCGGGTTGGCTCATTGAGTATCCTTTACTATTATGAAATGATGGCAGTCAAACACAAGGTGTTATCAGGCGAAAGCGTCAATCGGAAGCGCAGTCATTTTATCCGAAGTATAAAGAAATCCGATCCTGATCCGGTTCGAGGAGGCCCGTCACGTCAGTTTGGGCTGCGTGTGCCCGCCTCTGTCGCGGCTGGTTTACAATCCGATTTGGCTTTCCACGGACTCTACCACAAGGGTGAGTCCTCACGCGATCGCTGAGAAAGGCACCCGGTCAATGGCTGAAACCTCGGATGGCCAGGTAGAACGCTTCAGCCCTTCTGCGTGTCGGAATATTTGTGGCATTTCACCAGCACGCCATCAACAGACAGATCTGCCGGCACCACACCCTTGCAGATATCCATGACCTCCGGACACCGGCCCGCAAATTTGCAGCCCCGCCGCAGGTACTCTTCTTGCTCCAACTCGGAGAGGGTGACCGTCGATGTCCAGCGAAGTTTGGGGTCGGCCTGGGGGATGGAATCGCGCAGCAGCTTGGAGTACGGATGCCTGGGGTTCATCAGCACCTGTTCCACGCTCCCCATTTCAATGATATTGCCGCGGAACATGATGGCGATCCGGTCGCTGACGTAATACGCTGTCGCCAGGTCATGCGTGATATACAGAATGCTCACGCCCAGTTCATCTCTCAGCTTTTTGAACAGGTTGACAATCGACATGCGCAGCGAGGCATCCACCATCGAAACCGGCTCATCCGCGATGATCAGTTTGGGATCGGTGACCAGCGCCCTGGCAATGGAGATGCGCTGGAGTTGCCCGCCCGAGAATTCGTTGGGGTATTTCCCGGCAAATTCCTGGTAGGACAAGCCCACCAGGCGCAGTTTCTTGTCGATGTGGTCAATGGCTTCCTGTTTGGTCCTGGCCAGCTTGAAGTTCTGCACGGTTTCGTGGAAATAGGAATCCACCGTCCGCAGCGGGTTGAACGTGCTGAAGGGATCCTGGAAGATGGCCTGCACGCCTTCCGTGATCCAAACTTTCTCCTTGCGGGTTTGCGGTTTTCCGTTATGGACGATCGTCCCGGAAGTGGCTTCTTCAAACCCGAGCACAATCTTCGCCGTGGTGGTTTTGCCACAGCCGCTTTCACCAGCCAGGGTGAAGATTTCGGCTGGTTTGATATAAAAGCTGACATGATCCGCGGCAGTAAGGATGACCCTGGCGATCACATTGCCCTGGGAGTACTGTTTGGTCAGTTCGTTAACCTCTAGTAGCTTATCCATGATTTCCTTCTCCAACCAACCAACAGGCAACTTTATGGTTTTCATCCAGCTGAGTAAAGCCCGGCATTTGCTCGCGGCAAATTTCCTTGACGTGCGGGCAGCGCGGGTGGAAGGGACAGCCGCTGGGCAGGTTTGCCAGGGAGGGTGGGCTGCCGGGCACACTGCTGCGAACATTCTTGTCGCCAAACTTGGGCAATGAGTTGATCAAGAACTGAGTATAGGGATGCCGCGGCTGACCGAAGATCAGTTCGGTTGTCGCCTCTTCGACGATCTTCCCGGCATACATGATGCCAATCCGGTCGGCGACGTTGGCATGCACACCCATATCGTGTGTGACCAGAATGATCGTATTCTTCAGATTCTTTTGAATATCCTTCAGCATCTGGATCACGCCGCGCTGCACCACAACATCCAGCGCAGTCGTGGGCTCATCGCCGATCATAATGCGCGGTTTCATCAACGCAGCCAATGCGATGGTCACCCGCTGGCGCATGCCACCGGATAACTGATGGGGATAGACATCCAGTACATTCTTAGGCAAACCCAGTTCCAGGATCTGCTTGTAGGCCAGTTCGAAGATTTCTTCGCGGCTCTGTCCACTGACGTGGCTGGCAATGAAATCTTCATAGGTCTCTCGTAACTTCAGCACCGGGTTGAGCACACTCATTGACCCCTGCGGAATGTAGGAGATATATTCCAATCGCAGTTTGCGCTTTTCCTCCGGGCTCAGGGTGGTGACATCGATTTCTTCATCCCAACCAATGCGGTAGAAAATCTTGCCGCCGATCAAACGCAGGGGCAGGATGATATCGTTGAAGAGCGCTTTCAGCAGGGTGGTTTTTCCGCAGCCGCTTTCACCCGCGATCCCATAGATTTCGTTTTCGTAAATCGCCAGGTCAACTTCGTTGACCGCTTTGGCGACTTTTTGCGTGCCTTGAACATCCAGCACATAAAAAGCCTTCAACTGCTCGGTTCGGAGGACAGTCAGTTTGTTGTTCATCGTTGCTGCCCCCTACGCCCCAACCCGCTGGATACGGGTACGCGGATCCAGATATTCGCTGATGCTGGTGGAGAGCCAGTACAGCGCGATAAACAGGAAGAGCGATAAGATGACGGGCGTCAAGATCCACCACCAGCGTCCCAGGAGAATGGACTGGTAGAAGAGCGCCCAGTTCAACATGGTGCCGAGGGTGGGGATGTTGAGATTGACCAGGCCAAGGATGGCAAGCGTAATCTCCAATCCAATCGCCCAGGCGATGTTATTAATCAAGTTTGAGAAGATCAAAGGCATGGCAAAGGGCATATATTCGTTAATCACCAGCTTGACGGTTCCGGTACCGGAAAGAATGGCGGTATTGGTAAAATCGCGCTCGCGCAGGCTCAAAATCACCGAACGGATCACGCGCGCGTCCCAGGCCCAGCCGAAAACTGCCAGCATCAGGCCCAGCACCACCAGATTGAGGAATTGCCGTACCAGCATGGCCAGCATGACAAAGATCAGGAAGAGGGGGATCACCAGCAAGCTGTCGCTGATAAACATCATCACCCGGTCAACCCAACCGCCTTTATATCCGGCAACCATGCCGACCAGAATGGCGATGAACCGGGAGACCAGACCGGCGATGAGGGAGATGATCAGCGAGTTGCGCACCGCAAAGGTCGCCTGCCAGAAGATATCCTGCCCGTTCGAATCGGTGCCGAGCCAGTGCTCAACAGATGGCTTCATATCCTTCGGGACAACATTCCATAACGTAGGGTCATAGGGCGAAACGAAGGAAAGGAGGGCCAGCGCTACGATGATGACAAGGACGCTAAAGCTGAAGGTGAACCGGTAATCTCTAAATAGATCTCTGAGGATTTTCATGGGGTTGGCCTCCTTAGTTGTATCGTACGCGCGGGTCAAAAAATGGGTAAGTCAGGTCAACGACCAGGATCGCCGTGGTGATGCCAACGATCGATAAGAGGGTGATCCCCATGATCAGGTTGTAATCCCCGTTGATGATGGCGCGATACAACAACATTCCCAGGCCAGGGTAGCTAAAAACGATCTCGGTAATCAGCGCTCCGCTGAAGATTTGCCCAAGCGAAAGGGCCAGGCCGGTGATTTGCGGCAGGATTGCATTGCGAATAACGTATTTGGATACGATCCGGTCTTCGGTGACCCCGCCCATCTTGGCATATTGGACAAAGCTCTCGGAGTTCGTGTTTTGCACGAATAATTTCATGGTTTGGAAATTGACTGCCCCGCCCAGGATAATGAGTGAGAGGGCAGGCAGGATGGAATGCCAGAGGACATCCTTGATGTAAGCCCAGCTTAAGGAGGGGATAGCTCCCAGCGACGCTCCGCCTGTGATGGGGAACCAGCGCACCACGTATGCAAAGAGCAGGAGCAAGGAGAATGCAAAGATGTAATATGGCAGCGGGCGGATCACCATGGCGATGGCATCCAGGGTTCGCGACCAGCCCTTGCGCGAGTAGTAGCCCGCCAGCCCGCCGATGATATTTCCCACAATCCACGAGATGGCGGTTGTGGTCAGCAGGAGGGCCAATGTCCAGGGGATGGCGGTGGCAATCAGCTTGTTTACGGGGGTGGGGAATTGAAAGAAGGAAACGCCGAAATCACCATGAGCCAGCCGGACCCAAAAAGCCCAATACTGATCGAGCCAGGAACCTTCGAGTCCATACATCTGGGTCAGGTCGCGGATGATGCCATCCATCGCGCCCGGTTCCAGGGTAGAACCACGTCCTCGCATCTCGCCGATCATTCGCATGACCGGGTCATTGGGGGTGAGCCTGGGGATCAGGAAAACAACCGTGATGCCCAGCCAGATTACTAAAAAGTATTGAAACAGACGGGGGATGAGATATCGTTTCAAGAAAGTCACGGTTCTACCCTCATACGTTATTGACTTGCGCAGTTTGATAAAGTAATTATAGAGAAATTTACCCGGAAAGCGCAAAGTTAATGTCCCCTGGGCGGGAAAACCCGCCCAGGGAGTGATCGGAACAAGGTTAAATCAGACTCTGAACAGTCTTATGCGCCGGTGGATTTCAGGAACGGAGTCGTGTACTTGAAGTTGGGCCAGTGGGTATACGGCTCGTTGTAAGGATTCTCACTGCCGGGCCAGTTGGTCCAATAGTATTCATCCCAGCCGACAAAGCCGATATAGCCGTAGGTCGGGATGCCGGGCATATTCGTGACGGCTTCTTTGAGGCCCTCGATGCCCAGGGCGATGACGGCGTCGTTGTTGAAGGGATCCGTCTCGCGCAAATCTTTGATGATCGTATCCATTGCATCACTCGACCAGCGCGAGTAAATACCCTGGGTGCGCTCACCGACGGGTTTCTTGTAGGCGGAGTTCCACCTGTCGAGCACGCGATACAGGTCCGGTCCCGCGCCCCATGGCTCTTGCGCAGGCCAGGCGCCGCTGACATCGAAGTCGCCGGTGGCTCCCAGGCCGTCCCCGTTTTCCGTGGTGTACATTTCGGCATCGATGCCGAACTTCTTCCACTGCTGAACGGCGGCTGCGGCATTGCGCGCGTCGTGGTTGGAAAGGACGGTACCGCACATGAAGGAGATCTTCCAGGGTGTGCCATCGGGCAGCAGCCACTTGCCATCCGCATCTTTCTTGAAGCCATTCTTTTCGAGCAGCTTCGTGGCGATTTCCGGGGCAAACTTGTACCAGCCAAGGCCGAAAGCCTGCTCAAGGAATTCCTGCGTGTCGGGGAAGATGTAACCGCGGCTTCTGGCGAAATCGGCGATACGCTTCGGGGCGGTGGTGTCATAAGGCGCAAAGGTCTCGCCGTTGCCCACGTCGATGGTGAAGGACTTCAACCATTCCTGCATCGGTTTGATGTAATCCGCGGGGTATGGGCCAAGATGGGGGACATGCACCGGGCTCAAAGTGCCCGAGCCGTCGACCGCGATGCTGGTGTACTCGACGATATCGATCGCGAGGGTCAAAGCCCAGCGAACATCGATGTTATCGAAGGGTTTGCGGGCGGTGTTGAAGAGGACGCCGGTGATGCAGGGGTCGTTGTTGACCACGAAGGGGAATGTCGGCTGGTAAGCGCGCGAGGTTTTCGACTGCGACAGGAGCGCTTTGAGGCCATCGGCGGACAGTTCTGCCACATCCAGCTGGTGGGTCAGTTGCGCCAGGATCTGCGTGCCTTCATCGGCAAAGTACTGGAAGATGATGTACTTGGGTTTGGGTTCGCCGTACAGGATGCCGGTTGGGCTCTTGCCCCAATCTTCGCGTTTTTCCCAGGCTGTCCAGCTTCCCTGAGGATCAAAGCTGTGCAGTTTGTAGGGGCCAATGCCGACATAGGGGTTGAAGGCGAACTGTACCGGATCAGTTTCCTTTTCGAAGATATGCTTGGGCATAATCCAGGTGCAGCCCCAGCGATCTAGGAAGGTGGTGTGGAAGCGGGAGTTGGGTTGTTTCAGGTCGAATTTGACCGTGTAATCATCCACGGCGGTCACTGCGGCGACATTATCCACAAAGAAGGTATGGGCGCTGAAGCCGTCATACTTCATCAGGGTGTCGATGGTGTAAACGAGATCCGCAGCGGTGAATGGCTCGCCATCCGACCAGGCGACACCTTTGCGCAGAGGGACGGTGAGGCTCATAAAATCCGGGCTGTAGGTCGGGTCGCCTTCCGCGGCGCCGGGGATGATATTGCCGGTAGCGAAATCGACCGACCAGAGCGGTTCATTGGCCAGGTTCTGCGTACCGCGGTCGCGCCATTTCCAGCCCACCCATTCGTTGAAGTTGTCGGGTGAACCAACGCGTCCGGTAAGGATTCTCGCGATGAGAGTCTCGCGGCGGGGGAAGGTTCCCAGGACATCTGCGACTTCTTCAGGTACCTTTGTAGCTGGCCCCTCAACCTCGACGGATTTCTGGGGACCAGGAACACAAGCAGCAAGAATTACACCTCCTGCACTATAGGAGAGTAATTTCATAAACTCGCGTCGACCCATTCTCTTAGACATTTCAGCCTCCTGATTGATATGAGCGTTTTGACAAACAACTTAATTGATCAGATGATGAGGTAATAAAAGTAGTTAACTCTTCAGCAATAGACTGCCTCCTGTCCTTTTCGGTAAACCATTGCTATTGGGCTACCCGTTATGATCCAGTGGATTGTTCTGGAGAATGTTGAGACATAGATGCGCAAGATTCTCTGATCACAAGCTGGGTGGGGATTTTGAACAAATTGTCTTCCACAGAATTGCTCGAGATGGTTTCCCCTTTCACCATCTGAACAAGCACCTTTATTGCTGTGGATCCCATTTTTTCGATAAACTGATCGACGGTTGTCAGCGGTGGATTGAGCAAAGCCGCCTCACGGATATTGTCAAACCCAACAACAGATAAATCCTCTGGAATTTGCAAACCTAGCTCCCCGGCAACCTGGTAAACACCCATCGCCGACATGTCATTGGAGGCGAAAATGGCGGTTGGGCGGTCGGGCAAGGCCAGGAGCTTGCGGGCACAAACCGCCGCGGTTTCAGTCGTATAATCGCCGACCGCAATCAGATCTCCATCCAATGGGATACCTGCGGCATCCAGGCCATCCTTATACCCTTGTAGGCGTTGTTTGGAGCTGGTCAATTCCATTCTGCCGGTGATATACCCAATCCGGCGGTGCCCCAGACCGGTCAGGTATTTCATCACAGCCAGCGCGCCTTCGCGGTTGGTG
Source organism: Anaerolineae bacterium (assembly GCA_016213455.1). GTDB lineage: Bacteria > Chloroflexota > Anaerolineae > Anaerolineales > Anaerolineaceae > Anaerolinea. The sequence continues at coordinate 9,358 of JACRAG010000501.1, forward strand.
GCGATAACCGCCAGGTAATCCGGGGTTTCATTGTTTGGATCAACGATCACCAGTGGGGCATGCGTGGAAAATTGCGTCGCTGTCGGAGTCACCACGACCACCCCGTCGGTGATACTGCCGTTCAGCAGAGCCACATAGGAGCGCTCATGCTGGGCAATATTTTCCTTTTCTGCCACGCCACTGGTGTAAATGATGAGATCCTTGTCGAGCCTGGCAATCTCCCGGTTCACGCCGCGCATGATTTCCTGACAGTAGTACGAAGCCACATCCGGCATGATCAGGCCGATCACGTTGGTTCTGTGGCTGCGCATTCCGCGCGCAGCCAGGCTGGAAGCGTAACCCAGCTCATGAACAACGGCCTGCACCTTTTCAATGGTTTCCTCGGCAACATCATCCTTCCCATTCATAACCCGCGAAACGGTGGATACCGAAACGCCGGCTTTCCTGGCTACGTCCTGGATGGTGATAGTTTTTTGACTTCTTTTCATGATTTTTATGCGGGGGTCAACATTTCCGGTAACGTTGCCGGAAACGTTATAGTAATTATCGCAAAAAGAAATATAATGTCAATAAGCAATTTTCAAATTCGATCCACTAGTTTTCCTGGAGGGACGCTGTATGGCAACAAAAGCGAAATATCATGGTCCGGCCTTTGGTGGCCTGGAAACAAAGGAACAGCTGAGCGACCAACAGATCGACGAAAAGGGGCGTGAACTGCTTGGTCAACTCACGCTGGCGGAAAAGATCAAGCTGATGTCGGGCGACGTGTCATTCTGGCCGGGCATGGCTGACATGCTGGGAGGCGGTTACGCCGACCATCCCTGGGTGGCAGGCGCCGTGCCGCGGCTGGGCATCCCCGGTGTGCGCTTCGCCGACGGCCCGCGCGGGGTGATCATGGATGGCGGCACCACTTTCCCGGTCTCGATGGGTCGCGGGGCCACCTTTGATCCGGACCTGGAAGAACGGGTGGGCGATGTCATCGGGCGTGAGATGCGCGCGATGGGCGGGAATTTCTTCGGCGGCGTGTGCATCAACCTGCTGCGCCACCCGGCCTGGGGGCGCGCCCAGGAAACTTATGGTGAAGACCCGATCCACCTGGGTGAGTTTGGATCAGCCCTGGTGCGCGGTGTGCAAAAGCATGTGATGGCTTGCGCCAAGCATTATGCGTTGAATTCGATGGAGAATGCCCGCTTCAGCGTGGATGTGACCGTAGCACCACGCCCGCTGCATGAGATTTACCTGCGCCATTTCAAAAAAGCGGTCGAAGCCGGCGTGGCTTCCATCATGAGCGCATATAACAGTGTCAATGGCGAGTGGTGTGGACAGAATTACACCTTGCTGACCGAGATCCTCAAAAAGCAGTGGGGCTTCCAGGGTTTTGTGATGACCGATTTCATCTTCGGCATGCGCGATTCGAAGAAAGCGGCGCTGGCTGGACAGGATATCGAGATGCCCTTCGACATGATCCACAAGCAGCATTTGAGTAAACTGGTGAAACGCGGAGAAGTGCCTATGGAACGAATCGACGATGCGGCGCTGCGCGTGTTGCGCCAGCAGATCCGCTTCGCCCAGGGTCGCGACCCGCGCGACTATTCGCTGGACGTGGTCGGCTGCGACGCGCACCGCCAGGTGGCCCGTGAGGCGGCAGAAAAAGCCATCGTGTTGCTGAAAAACGAGGGTGGGTTGCTGCCGGTGAAAGGGATCGAGAAGCTGGCAGTGATCGGCAAACTGGCTGCTGTGCCGAATACCGGCGACGGTGGTTCCTCGAACACCCGTCCGCCGTATGTCATCACCCCGCTTCAGGGGCTGCAAGAGGCGTTGGCGGGCGAGGCAGAGATCGTGTATGACGACGGCAGCGATCCGAACCGGGCAGCGCAGGTTGCCCGCGAGGCGGACCTGGTGGTCATGGTGGTCGGCTACACCGACAAGGATGAGGGCGAGTATGTATCGCCAGATTCGATGGCTGAGCTGTCGAAAAACTTCCCGAAGCCCAGCGTGACGGAGCTGCCCATCGCGCTGCGCCTGATGAACAACATGAACGCGCAGAACAAGGTGCCGAACGCCATGCCGCCGGGCGGGGACCGCAAACTGCTGACCTTGAATC
>JACRAG010000061.1 GCA_016213455.1 Anaerolineae bacterium
CCCTGGTGAAGTAGTCCCCAACGGCGTGTTTTGTAGAAGAGGCTGTCCGGTTCACTCCGGACAGCCTCTTCTTTTATTAAGTCTACAACTGTGACGTCACCACCAGGTTACGCGTCGAAGTACAGCGAAAATTCATGGGGATGCGGGCGCATGCGCATGGGATTGACTTCGTTCTCAATCTTGTAAGAAATGTAGGCATCCAGCAGGTCGCTGGTAAAGACATCGCCCTTGAGCAGGAATTCGTGGTCATCTTCCAGCGCTTTGAGCACCAGTTCGAGCGAACCCGGGACCTGTTTGATCAGTTTGGCCTCATCGGGAGGCAGCTCGTACAGGTCTTTGTCAGCCGGATCACCCGGATCGATGCGGTTCTGCACGCCGTCGAGGCCAGCCATGAGCAGCGCCGCGAAGGTCAGGTAAGGATTAGCCGAAGGATCCGGCGCGCGGAATTCCACGCGCTTGGCCTTGGGGCTCTTGGAATAGATCGGGATGCGGCAAATGGCTGAGCGGTTGCGCTGTGAGTAGGCCAGGTTGACAGGTGCTTCAAAACCGGGCACCAGGCGGCGGTAAGAATTGGTAGTGGGGGCTACAATTGCCAGCAGCGCCGGGGCGTGTTTGAGCAGACCGCCGATGAAGTACTTGGCCATATCGGAGAGCGAAGCGTATCCGGAGGGATCGTAGAAGAGGTTCTTTGAGCCGTCCCACAGGGAAGTGTGCACGTGCATGCCGGAGCCGTTATCGCCAAAGAGCGGCTTGGGCATGAAGGTGGCGGTCAGACCATTCTGACGGGCGATATTCTTGACGATGTATTTGTACTTCATCACGTTGTCGGCCATCTTGAGCAGCGTGTCGAACTGCATGTCAATTTCGGCCTGTCCAGCGGTGGCGACTTCGTGATGGTGCACTTCAATGGGAATGCCGGATGCTTCCAGGGCAAGCACGATGCGGCTGCGCACGTCCTGCTGCGTGTCCGCCGGGGGGACGGGGAAGTAACCGCGTTTGGGGGCGATCTGAGCGCCCATGTTGGGCTTGAGATCTTCACCACTCTTCCACCAACCTTCTACGGAGTCGATGTAGTAGAAGGAGGAATTGGTCCCACCGCCATAACGAACATCGTTGAAGAGGAAGAATTCCGCTTCCGGACCCCAATAGCTGGTTTCGGCGATGCCGGTTTGCTTGAGGTAGGCAACCGCCTTGCGGGCCACGTAGCGCGGATCGCGCGAATAGGGCTGGCGGGTGACCGGGTCGTAAATGTCGCAGACGATGACCAGGGTGGGCACTTCGAGCGCCGGATCAATGAAGGCGGTTTCGGGATCTAGCATCAAAAGCATATCCGATTCGTGAATCTCTTTAAAGCCGCGGATTGAAGAGCCATCGAAGCCAATGCCGTCTTCGAAGAGGTCTTCGTCCAGCTGGCGGGCTGGAATACTTAAATGCTGCCAGGTGCCAGGCATGTCGGTGAATCGCAGATCCACCATCTGCACATCCTTTTTCAATTTCAATACATCCGCTACTGTGGTTGCCATGAAGCACACTCCTTAATATTTGAAACACAAGCGAACCTGTTCACTGGTTCGGGTCTAGAATGAGGTCATTATATTGATGGGTTGTAAGGCTGTGAATTACCCAAACGGGTAGTTTAAAGAAGAAAGAGCGCCCTGGGACGCTCTTTCGCTTGATTAATCTGCCGGCGCATGCGAAGGACTGCGCGAGGGTTGGCGCAGATCGCCTTGCGGTTTCAGATCCGGCTCCCAATCGGCTGGATACCCGAGAGCTCCCATTTCAGGGATGTCCAGGCCGGCCAATTCATCCTTGCGTGAGACGCGCAACAGGTTGATGGCCGCCAGAAGTTTGAAGAAAGCGAACGAAGTCAGGAAGGTGAAGGTGAAAACCGCAGTGACTTCGAGCAGCTGGGCCAAAATTTGGGAAGTCCCGCCGTACAGCAAGCCGGTGACCGGGGTGGAAACGCCGTTCCATAACGCGGTGTCGGGGTTGCCGTTTGCGAAGATGCCGACTGCCAGCACGCCCCACAGACCATTGAACAGATGCACAGGCACGGCGCCGACCGGGTCATCCACGCCCATTTTTTCCACCAGTGTGGTGGCGATGCATACCCATACCCCTGCCACGATGCCGATCACCACCGCTGCCCAACCGTCCACGAAAGCGCACGGCGCTGTGATGGCGACCAACCCAGCCAGCAGGCCATTGACTGACATGGACGGATCGGGCTTGCGGGATGGCCCAAACCACCACATGGTCAGCATGGCAGTCACCCCCCCGGCGGCTCCAGCCATCAATGTGTTGATGGCGGCTAAAACTGCCAGGTTGCGGAAAGCACCGGTGAAGCCCAATGACGAACCCGGATTGAAGCCAAACCAGCCAAAGAACAAGATGATCGTGCCGAGTACGCCCATGGCAATGTTGTGGCCCGGGATGGTATTGGGGGTGCCGTTGCGGTTGAACTTGCCGATGCGCGGGCCGATGACGATGGCGCCAGCCAGGCCGATTGCACCGCCCACCATGTGAACCACGCCGGAGCCGGCAAAATCCACCGCGCCATTCCCCAGGCCGAGCGTGCGCCCCAGGTTGGCCAGCCAACCGCCTCCCCATACCCAGTTGCCGATGACCGGATAGACGAACATGGAAACGAACAGCCCCATCAGGACAAAGCCTGAGAATTTAAGCCTTTCTGCCATCGAGCCGGTCGGTATGGTCGCGGCAGTATCCATGAAGACCATCTGAAAGAGGAAGAAGGCCAGCACGCCGAAGTTGGCGCTCAGCCCAGCCATGAGGAAGCCCTTGAGCCCCAGCACGCCGGAGCCGCCGATCAACAGGGGCTGGTCGAGCAGTCCCGACCAATCACCCAACGTGATGGGCGAAAAAGCCCAGGCGTCGAAGCCATGGATGGCCGGGTAGGTGTAGTTGACGCCGCCGAACTGGAAGGCGAAGCCAGTCAGCCAGTAACCCAGCGCGCCGATGCAGAACACCATCAGGTTCATCATCATGGTATGCGCCACGTTCTTGGCGCGGGTGAAGCCGGTTTCCACCAGGGCAAAGCCTGCCTGCATGAAGAAAACCAGGAAGCCGGCCAGCATCACCCATAACACATTCAAGCTGGTGGCGCTATCCGTCACGGTCGCAGAGACCGTTTCGATATCCGGTGGGGCGGTGTCAGCCAGAACAGTGCGGGCAGTCAATGCCAACAGAGCCAGGGTCAAAATCAGGGTCGAAAAACGACGAATGAAGGTCAAGGTGCGGTTCATATTCATCTCCTCATTATGCAAAGATCAGTACCAACCGATGTAGCTTTTCAAAAGCACCAGGCCAGAGGCCAGCATCATCACAGCCAGGGTGGGCGGGGCCGCGATTTGCAGCCAGCGTTTCCAGCCCACTTTGCCATGGTTGCGTTCCATGAAGGTGTAGGCCACCACATTGGCCGACGCGCCAATCGGGGTCAGGTTGCCGCCAATATCCACGCCCAGGGCCAGCGACCAGACCATCAGCGCCAGGGCGGGCATGTCTGGCATGACCGCCAGGTTTTTTAACATGTAGCTCATGGCCAAAGCCAGCGGGACATTATCCAGCACGCCGGAAAGCAAACCCGGACCCCAATGCAGCGCCATGACCATGGTGTTGTGGCCGATGGGCGCCGTGGCGAGCGTTTCGGCCAGGTGTTCAAACACTTTCACTTTTTCCAGACCGCCGATCAACATGAACAGGCCGGTGAAGAAAAGGATGTTCTCCATGTCAAAACGCACAAGCACCGATGAGCGCTGGTTATTGCGCAAGGCGATCATCGCCAGGGCTGCCGGGACCAGGGCGCAGGTGGCGGCATCGATGTGAAAACCGATCAAGTCTGACAGGGGGTGATGGATAACCAGCAAGGCGACCGCGGCGCCAAAGGCGATCAGACCCTTGCGAGTGAGATCGGCGTGCATGGGCTCGTTTTGCAGAGAATTGATCTCGTTAATCACCTGAGGAGACAATGCAGCATGCGCGTCGCGGAGAGCTTTGCGGTTGGCAAGGAAAAAATAGACGACCAGTACCAATGAGGCCAGGGCAGAGATCGGGCCGGTGTGCGAGGCAAAATCCATAAAATTAAACCCAAGCACGGTCCCCAAAATCACATTGGGCGGGTCGCCGACCAGTGTGGCTGCGCCGCCCGTGTTGGCTGCGCATACTTCAGCGATCACCAGCGGTACAGGGTCCAGCTTTAACAGGCGGCAGAGTTGCACCGTCAGCGCCACCATAAACATCATGACCGTGATGCTGTCCATGAACATGGCGAGTGCCGCGGACAACAGCACCAGGGTGATGAAGAGCGGCGCAGGAAAGTAATTGACCGAACGCACGGCGGAAAGGGCCAGCCAGGAAAAGAATCCGGCTTCCTGCAGGATGGAGACCAGGATGAACATGCCAGCCAACAGGCCGAGGGTCTCCCAATTGATGGCCTTGAAGGCATCCAGGGGTGAGAGCACGCCGGTCA
>JACRAG010000491.1 GCA_016213455.1 Anaerolineae bacterium
CAAGCACTTCCTGGCACAGATCGGCGTCGAACTCTTCCAGAAGGGAAGATTGCATGAGGAAGGTCTGCACCGGGACGGACTGGCGATCCAGCACTTGCTGGGCAAGGTATTCGTATAGACCAACGCCTGCCACGCGGGCAGTGCGCATTCGGTCGGTGAACGGGCTGCCCGCGATTTGCCGTGAGAGCAGCAACCCGGTAATCCAGCCTTCGGTTTGCTGAGCCAGTTCGACTGCTTCGCCGTCCGGGAGGCCAAGATGGAAATTGTTCAACCAGAGAGATTGAATTTCATCGGGCTGGAAGGCGAGTTCTTCAAAAGAAAGACCGCCGACCTGGTTGCGCGCCACCAGCAGGGGCATATCTGGCAGGTTGAGCAGCGTGCGCGACGCCACCACGAAGTGACAGTTTTCATCCACACTCTGGATGAGCTGGTTGATGAACTGGGTCACCTGCCGGCTTTCTTCCACCAGGTGATAGTCGTCCAGGATGATTAGAAAATGCTCGTGAACATTTTCATAGATATCATTGGCGATGAGCGCTGCCAGGTTTTCCAGCGAATCTTGAGAAGACGCATCCTGCTGCAGGGATTGGACGGCAGCCATGCTGGATTGCCCGAATTTGGGGAAGCGGGTACTGATCGACGTGACCAGATGCGCGGTAAAGCGCTGTAAATCCTGATCGAGCGGGTCCAGGGCATACCAGCAGGGGGGCAGCTTGGAAAAATTGGCAAAATCCACCAGGAGCGAGGTCTTGCCATAACCGGCAGGGGCAGCCACGATGATCAGGCGCAAGTCAGCCAGCTCGAGCATTAAATCCAATAAGCGCTGGCGAGATAGGATCTCATCTCGCCGGCGGGGAACAATGACCTTGGTGCTCAGTATCGGGACGCGGCTTGACATGCGCGAAGTTTTCACCTGTAAGACATCAGGGGAAGGGCTTGAGTTTATTATAAAAGCTTTAGGCTTCCATGGTTTGTACGTCCGTTTGATGACACTTTACAGAACTGTAATGTGACACTTTGGCATCCCAAAGCAGTTAAGCGATCTCATAGACCATGCCGCACACCGGCGGTAAGCGCACCATCCAGCCTTGTTCGGTACGGGTGGCGGCGCCTGCAGGCCCGTACAATGCCTGCCTGACCTCCGAGAAGCTTTTGAGGGGCAGCATCGTTTCCACGGATTGGCCGGATGGATTGATCATCACCAACACTTTTTGCCCGTCCTTTTCTCGTTGATAAATCAACGGCAGTTTTCCGCTTTCCGCAAATACCATCTGGAGGTTTGCCGAGGCTTGCAAAGCCGGCGTGCTGCGGCGCAGCCGGATCAAGGCGCGCACGCGGTTGAGCAGGGAGTTTGGGTCAGCTTCCTGGGCGGAAACGGTCGGCCGGTCGGGGCGATGATCCACCGGCAGGTAAAGCTGGGCTGCAGGGGCCGTTGAGAACCCCGCGGTGGCGCCTTCCTGCCACTGCATTGGTGTGCGTGATCCAGTCCGCTCAAAGCCGCCCTCTTTACTGGGCAGATCCAGACTAAGCATACCAATTTCATCCCCATAATAAATATACGGTGTGCCCGGCATGGTTAGCTGAAAAACGTAAAAGGTTTCGATCTCATCCGGCTCGCGCCCATTGGCCAGGCGCGGGCTGATGTCATGGTTGCCGGTGGGGATGGCGATGTGCCCCAACCCCTGGGTGGCTGCGTAATACGGAAGGTATTCGTCGAGGAATTGGCGGATATTGCCGTGACCGGAGCGGTGGAAGAAAGGAAAGCCGTAAGGATCACTGCCAGGCCAGGGCACGGTGTGTTTGCGCAGCAATCCGGTATAGCCGATGGTGCGAAAGTGCAGGGTGAAATCCATATGGAAACCGCCCTTGACGATGGAAACGTCGGGGCTGCTCCACTCAGACACCATGACCGCTTCAGGATATTCGATATCCAGCCAATCGCGGATACTGCGCCAGAAGCGTGCGGTTTCCACCTGACCAGGGTCGCTTTTGACCAGGGATTGGGCCATGTCCACGCGGAAACCGTCGCAGCCCAGTTCCAGCCAGAACTTCATGATGTTCCGGATCTCCTGGCGCACACGCTGCGGACCGGGAGCATCTACCGGCTGCTGCCAGGGTTTGCGCGGATCCGGGCGGGCAAAGCCGAAATTGAAAGCCGGTTGGGAGTAGAAGAAGTTGGTCAGGTAGTTCCCGTTGCGGTCGGCGTAGCCGTGCACCACATGGAAGCCCGGTTCATCCCAGGTCCACGGGTTGTCGTTCCAGATGAACCAGTCTGAATATTCATTGCGTTCTGCTTTGCAGGACTCTTTAAACCAGCGGTTTTCAATGGAGGCATGCCCGACCACCAGATCGAGCAGGATGCGCATGCCGCGTTTGTGGGCTTCGTCAAAAAGGCGTTTCAGATCATCGTTGGTGCCGTAGCGTGGAGCCACCTGGTAGTAATCCGCCACGTCGTATCCGGCATCAAAGAAGGGCGATTCGAAGCACGGGTTGAGCCAGATGGCATTGCAGCCTAAGGATTGCACATAATCGAGTTTGGCGATGACGCCGGGCAGATCGCCAATTCCATCTGCGTTGGTGTCATACCAGCTTTGTGGGTAAATTTCATAGAATACGCTGTCTTCGAGCCAGGCGGGCGGTTGTCGGTTGGATGTCATGGGGTGGGTTCCTTTCCTGGTCTGCGGGGTTAATACTTGGTCTGACATGATGATTTGTCTGCGATCAGACGATTTCATTATACCCACGGCGCCCAGGTTGGGTGAAACCGATTGTCACCTGCCAGGTGTTGTTGCCTGATCGAACCGGCATGGGATTGGAAATAAAAACAGACGGACAAAGCGTCCGTCTGTTGGGCAGTCGAAAGGCTATTCTCAGGCGAGGATTTGTTCGATCCGGGCCAGTTCTTCAGGCGAGAAGTCCAGGCGGGCCAATGTGCCCACGGCGTCTTCGATCTGGCTGACTTTGCTCGCGCCGATGAGGGTGGAGGTGACCTGCGGCAGGCGCAGGGTCCAGGCCAGCGCCATTTGCGCCATGGTTTGCCCGCGGGAGGCGGCGATGTCATTCAGGCGGCGCACTTTGTCCATCTTTTCATCGGTGAGCGATTCGGGCTTGAGAAAGCGCCCATCGGCAACCGCGCGCGAGTCAGCCGGGATGCCTTCCAGGTAGCGGTTGGTGAGCACGCCCTGTGCCAGGGGTGAGAAAACGATGCAGCCCATGCCCTCTTCATCCAGCACCGTGGTCAGCCCGTCTTCGATCCAGCGCCCGAACATATTGTAGTAGGGCTGGTGGATCAGGCAGGGTGTGCCCAGTGAACGTAGAATCTGGGCGGCCTGGCGGGTTTGTTCGGCGCTGTAATTGGAGATGCCGGCATACAGGGCGCGTCCGCTGCGCACAGCGTAATCCAGTGCCCCCATGGTTTCTTCCAGGGGCGTTTCGGGATCAGGCCGGTGGCTGTAGAAGATGTCCACATAGTCCAGCCCCATGCGTTTGAGGCTCTGGTCGAGGCTGGAGATGAGGTACTTGCGGCTGCCCCATTCGCCATACGGGCCGGGCCACATGTAATAGCCCGCTTTTGAGGAGATGATCATCTCGTCGCGGTACGGGGCCATGTCCGTCGCCAGGATCTGCCCGAAGGTCTCCTCGGCGGACCCAGCGGGGGGACCGTAATTGTTGGCGAGGTCGAAGTGGGTGATGCCCAGATCGAAGGCGCGGCGCACCATGCTGCGGCAGTTCTCCAGCAGGTTGACGCCGCCGAAGTTGTGCCACAACCCGAGCGAAATGGCGGGCAGTTTCAGACCTGAGCGCCCGCAGCGGTTGTAACGCATGGTTTCGTAGCGTTTTTCATCAGCAGTGTATGGCATCGTTTTTACTCCGGTAACCCAACAGCGGCGCGAACTTCGACCATGGTCGCTTCCGCGATCTCGCGGGCGCGGCGGGCGCCGTCGTGCAGAATGTCCCAGATGGCGCCGGGATTGGATTCAAATGCGGCGCGGCGCTCGCGGAAGGGCGCCAGGTTGGCGTTCAAGTTTTTGGCGTATATTTTCTTGCAATCCACACAGCCGATGCCGGCGCGCCGGCATTCGGTGTTGATCATCTCCACCTCTTCCGGGCTGGAGAAGGTTTTGTGCATGGAGAAGACGTTGCACACATCCGGGTTGCCAGGGTCCGCGCGGCGCAGCCGCTGCGGGTCGGTGACCATGGTCATGACCACTTTTTGCGTCTCCTCCGGGGTGAGCGCCAGCTCGATGTGGTTGTTCTCGCTTTTTCCCATCTTGCGCTGTCCGTCGGTGCCCAGCACCTTCGGGACGGTGGTGACGACCATCTCAGGCTCGATCAGCGCGGTGGAGTTGTAGCGGTAGTTGAAGGAACGCACCGTCTCGCGCGCATATTCAATATGCGGCGCCTGGTCGATGCCCACCGGCACGAAATTGGCTTTGTACAACACGATGTCCGCCGTCATCAATACGGGATAGCCGACCAGGCCCAGGTTGACATTGTTGGGCTGGAGGCGCACTTTATCTTTGAAGGTGGGCAGATCGGTCAGTTTCCCCAGCGAAGAGACCATGCTGAGAATGGTGTAAAGCTCGGTGACCTGGGGAACATGCGATTGCACAAAGACGATGGATTCTTTCGGGTCAATGCCTGCCGCCAGCCAGTCCGGGGCCATTTCAAAGGTGTTCTGTTTGAGGTCACGGGTCGTTTCCATGGTGGTGAGGGCGTGCAGGTCGACCACGCAGTAAACACAGTCATATTGCGACTGCATCGTGACGTAATTGCGAATCGCGCCGAGGTAATTGCCCAGGTGCTGGCGTCCTGTGGGGCGGGCGCCGGAGAAAACTCGTCCTTTTTTACTCATGCCGTCTTACCAACCTTTCAAAATTAAGAATCACACCCGCTGAGGTCCTGATCTTCAGGATTCATTTGCTTTTCATTTATGTACAGCGGTTTTGGCTGTAGAATTACAGTACAATGCGTCTGACGCTTGTTGATCCAGATCTACAGATGAGATAATTATAATCTAAGAGTGAACCGAAAAAATCGGCCTGCTGCTCGATCTGGCCCGGACTTCGCCAACATGGAGGAGTCTGGCGTGTTGCGTTTCGAATATGCGCCGATCTCCCTCTGGGAACTAGATTACAGCGAGATCAAGCGCTATCTGGACGGGCTGCGGGCGATGGGCGTGGAAAACCTCCAGGCTCATCTGGATACATTTCCGGAAGCCGTGACCGATTGCTTGAAGCGATTTCAGGTCATCTCGGTCAATCGCAGGACGCTTGAGCTGTACGGGGCAACGGATGAGGCGGCGTTGACGGCGTATCTCTCCCAGATTTTTCAGAATGAGATGCATACGAATTTTCGCGATGAACTGCTGGATATCTGGCAGAGCAGGCTCAAAGGCGAACATGAGGGAGTTCATTACACCCTGAGTGGAACGGCACTGGATGTCAATGTGAGTTGGGCGGTTTTGCC
>JACRAG010000492.1 GCA_016213455.1 Anaerolineae bacterium
GGTGATCAATGCAAAGGCGAACAGCAGCGCAATGGCGCTCGCCAGGAAGACCAGCTTCAGCCCGCCTTCCAAATCCGGGGCCTGTTTCTGAGCCAGACTCAAAATGGAGGGCGCGATGGTGATCCCTACCATTTGAAAGAAGAAGATCGCGCCGATAGCCGCTCCGAGCAGGCGCTGCGGGACGGCAAACTGCGCCACCAGTGTGGTGATGGTGGGGATGACTCCAAAACCGAGGCCAGCCACGGCAGTGACCAGGACATACACCCAGATCGGCGTGTTTGAAGTAAACCGCCAGATGGCGAACAAGGACAAAGTAACCACAGCATAACTGATGTTATACATCCCCTTATACTTCCGGGTTCTCGCCAGGACGAGGCCTGTTGGAATGCCCATGAAGGCCACAAAGATGCTATAGGGCGTCAACATGGAACCGCTGATGGTCGGGCTGATTTTCATCACGCTCTGCACAAAGATGGGCGAATATGCAATCATGCCCAATGTGCCAAAGAAGGACAGCATGGCGGCCCCGGCAGCCGTCATAAAAGGCCGGTTGAGAAACACATGCGGGTCCAGGATGGGTTCTTGCGTTCTTTTTTCGATCTCGATGAACGCGACCCAGGCCACCACCGAGACAACCAGGATCATCAGCGCCGCCCCGAACCGGTGCGGCGTGCCCAGCCACGAAACCCCGATGGTGAGTGTGGAGGTAGCTGCCAGCATCGCAATGGTGCCAGCCACATCCACTTTGGGTTTCACCTTGCGGGCATTTTCCGGCAGGGCAAAAACAACCAGGCAAGCCGCTGCCAGCATCAGCGGGATCGTCCCCCAGTACAAACCGCGCCAGCCCCATGCGCTTTCGGCCATCACCCCGCCCAAAACCGGCCCAATCAGCGCGGCAACACCGCTTGGCAGGCTGAGCAGCCCCGTCCATTTGACGCGCTCGGAGGGCGGAAAAAGATCGCTGATCGTGGAGAAGCACAGCGGGATGATTGGAAAATGGCCAACGCTCATAAAGGTCGCCGAGGCGACCAGCCAGGCCATGGAGGTGACCCTGGATGAGATTCCCAATCCAAGCAGGAAAATGGCAATCGAGAGCAGCAGCATCGCCCGCCGCCCATAAATATCGGAGAGTTTCCCAAAGAGCAGGGTCGAAGCCGCGCCGCTCAAGGCGGGCAGTGCAATCAGCCACGACAAAAGCGCCATGCCATCCAGTTCCGCGATGATCTGCGGCTGCGCGATATTCCTGGCGTTGATGAACAGGAAACTGACAAACTGCGTGGCAAAAATGGCGGTTACACCCAGGGCAATGTTTCTGTTCTTGGTTTTATTCTGTTGTACCAGGTCGTTATGCATTGGCTCCATTTGGTTTACTCAGAACTTGCGCTTTGACTTGCACGGCAGCACTTATTTAGGCGGGGTGTTGGGGCTGCCAGCGCAGACTAAACCTCCAATTTCCGGTTGCCCAGCCATTTCACCATCTCCGGGTTGCGATGGTCAAAGAAACTGCTGGTTTTAGTGTCCAGGGTAGCCAGCGCTGCCATTTCTTCCGCGCTCAACTCAAAATCGAACACGTCGATATTCTCCAGCATCCTCTCTTTGCGGGTTGATTTGGCCAGGGCGATGATGCCTCTTTGGACAACCCAGCGCAGGATGACCTGGGCTGCGCTCTTCTTGTGTTTGGCGGCGATGGAAAGCAGGGTTTCGTTTTGGAAAATGTTATTCCTGCCCTCGGCGAACGGCGCCCAGGCTTCCACCTGGATGCCGTTTTCCTGCAAGAACTTTTGATTGTCGATTTGCTGATGGAAAGGATTGACTTCAATCTGGTTGACTGCAGGCGTGATTTTGTTGTGAATCATCAAGTCCATGATGCGGTCAGGTTGAAAGTTGGAAACCCCAATGGCCCTGATTTTGCCCTGTTGAAGCAATTCTTCCATCGCGCGCCATTCACCATACACATCCCCGTACGGTTGATGGATGAGATACAGGTCGATGCTATCCAATTGCAGGCGGTTCAGCGATCGCTCAAATGCCTGGTGTGTGCCTGTATAGCCGTCGCGTTGAATCCAAAGTTTTGTGGTGACAAACAACTGATCTCTGGCGACGCCGCTTTGCCGGATGCCCCGACCCACCGCTTCTTCGTTCTGGTAGGATGCCGCCGTGTCGATATGCCGGTATCCTGCATGAATGGCTTCAACCACGCTTCTTTCACATTCGGCTGGATCGGTGATCTGGAAAACGCCGAACCCCAGGATCGGGATTTCTACGCCATTGTTCAAGGTTACAGTTTGCATGCTATCCTCCCTCTATTGGTGTTCCGGCGTCAACAGCCGGGTGAATGAGAGCGATGCCAACTGCCAGTTGTCGTCCTGCCGCACATACACTTCCGTGACCATGAAGGGGTTGGTGACTTCGTTGCCGCCCACCACGGCGAGCAGGGTAATCCGGTTGAGCAGGACGGCGGTCGAGCCGATGACATTCACCGACACGTCATGGATGTCGGCTTTATTGTAGTGAATTCCACCGCTCTGGATGATCTCCATTTCGCGCGCTTTGTCCCAGGCACCGCCCATATGGACAAAGACGGACTTTTCATGAAAGAGCGCGTCCAGTGAGTCCAGGTTGCGCTCCGCCATCCAGCGCCATTTCTCCTTGGAGAGAGCGATGATTTTCTGTTCCAGGCTGTCGTTTTGCATTTTTCTTTCCTTGGTTTGCCTATTCGTCGCTGCAATATGATTATAGACACGCAGAGAAGGGGGATGGTAGAATGATCGTGGAAGATGATTGTCTGATTCTGCAAATTCGCCGCGAGGAGATGCCCGCATGGAAATGGAAACCCGGCTGCGCGAGGCGCAGCGCCTGCAAGCCAACACCGAAGAACTGGTCGAACGCCTGCTGCGCTGCCTGCCGGCGGACGGTCCGGCTGAACCGCTGCCGGGGCTGCACCTGTACCGCGCTTCCGCGCCGCTCGAGGCGGTGCACAGCACGCTCCAGCCCTCCTTTTGCGTGATCGCCAAGGGCAGCAAGGAAGTGCTGCTGGGGGAGAGCATTTACCGCTACGACCCGGCGCATTACCTGATCTCGACGGTGGCGCTGCCGCGCGTCAGCCGGGTGCTGGAGGCTTCAGCGGAGCGCCCTTACCTGAGCCTGCGCCTGACGCTGGACCCCACGCTGGTGGGGGAGGTGATGGCTGAGGCGGGACGCGCGGTGCAAAGCGGTCGGCGGGATGAGCGCGCCATGCACGTTTCAACGCTGGATGCCGACCTGCAGGACGCGGTGCTGCGCCTGGTGCGCCTGATGGACGCTCCCGCCGGTGCGCCGGTAATCCAGCCGTTGATTGTGCGCGAGATCATCTTCCGCCTGCTGACGGGGCAGCAGGGCGCGCGCATGCGCCACCTGGCGGTGCAGGGGGGCTATACGCCGGTGATTGCGCGCGCGGTGGAAAAGCTGCGCCGCGACTTTGACCAGCCGCTGCGCATGGAAGAACTGGCGCGCGAGCTGGGGATCAGCGTTTCGGGGCTGCACCACCACTTCAAAGCGGTGACGGCATTGAGCCCGCTGCAGTTTCAAAAGCAGCTGCGCCTGCAGGAGGCGCGCCGCCTGATGTTGGGCGAGGCGCTGGACGCTGCCAGCGCGGCTTACCGGGTGGGTTACCAGGATGCCTCGCACTTCAACCGCGAGTATAAAAGCCTGTTCGGCAGCCCGCCCCTGCGTGATGTGCAGCGCCTGCGCCAGGAGGTACGGACCGGCGGGGAATGAGGAAGTGAGGGTGGATGCAGGGCAGGGCTATTCGATGGTTTTGTGAATAATCCTGCAGGAAGTCCTACGCGGGTTTTTCATCGGGGCGAAATTGCATTATACTGATAAAAATTATCGCAAATCCGAGGCACAAGCATGCAACCAAAACGCAGCGGAACCCCCCCGTTTGAATTCGTCCACCGCAAAGATCTGCACGCCCTCCCCGACGGCGTTCTCGCGAACGAGACCCGGCTGCACGGCGGTTTTGCCGCCGACCGGCGCCCCGGCTACGGGCAGCTCTATTATGGTATGCCCGGCAGCGGGATCCTGCGTATTGCGCCGGACCTGCGCGCGCAGGAGTTGATCGACCTGCCTGCGGCGCTGCAGCCGCTCAATTTCCACAGCACAAAAATCGGTGAGATTGGCGGCGAACCGCGCCGGTTTTTGCCGGCAAATGAGGACGCCCTGGTGGCGGTGGTCACCCTGGATGGACGGCTGGATTTTACCCTCAGCAAGCCGGAGTTTGAGCAGTACCAGTCCGGAGAGGCGAAATTTGCGCCGACCGACGCGCTGCCGGTGGGCGGGGATTTGTTCGTCGCCGACGGGTACGGGTCGAATTACATCACCACGGCTGACCTGTCCACGCGCCAGTGGAAGGGCATCTTTGGCGGTGCGGCGCCGGTCGCGGAGGCGCAGGGAAAATTTTCCACCGCGCACGGCTTCAACCTGCATCCCACCGATCATCACCACCTGGTGATTGCCGACCGGCCCAGTTCGCGCCTGCAGGTGCACGGGCTGGATGGTGCCTTCAGGTCCTCCCATGCGCTGCCACCCGGCTCCTGGCCCTGCGGGATCGACTTCATCGAATGGGAGGGGCGCTGGTTGGGGGTGATCGGCAGCCTGCTGGACGGGGAAAAGGAGCGGCCTGCGCCAATTTTCATCGTGGATGCGCACAGCTTCGCAGTGCTGTCCACCATCCGCCCCAAAGAAGAGCTGGGGGTCGAGGCTGCCCAGCACCTGCACAACGTGGTCTTCCATGTCGCCGGCGGGCGGCTGCACCTGGTCTGTCAGAGCTGGAACCCGGGGCATTATTTTGTGCTGGGGCTGGTATAGAAAGTGGAGCGGGCGAGCAGGGTGAGGCTTGAGGGATGGGCACAGACCGGAGAAAGCGGTATTCAATGAAAAGGCATCCAGCCTGTCTTATTCCAGTGGACGGCTGGATGAAGCGGGCAGGATGAGGGACGTGAACTGGTTCCACTGGATGGTGGGCATAAGCAAACGCCAGGCCGCGACAGGCCTGGCGCTTTGATTTTCGCGTTCATGGATCGGTGACAATGCGGCGAACCGTTTTCTCCTGGTATCCTTTCAGCATCAATAAAGCGACGACACAGAGAATCAGTTCAGAAACAGCCTCAGAGATCCAGATCCCGGTCAGCGAGAACAGGCTGGAAACCAGCAGCAACACCGGCAGTTTGACCAGAATAATCCCGCCCAGCGTGATGATCAACGCCTCTCTGGCGCGTCCCACGGCTTGAAAATAAGCCGCGACCATCACCGAGATGCCGCTCACCGGGAAGGCCAGCGCCAAAAGCTTCAGGGCTGTCTGGCCTTCCGCGATGATCTCCGGCTCTTTCGAAAGCAGGCCGATCAGGGCCGCCGGGGTGAGAATGCTGAAACCGAAAACCAAAAGCCCATAGGTCACCGAAGCGCCGAGTGAATACAGAATGGTTTTGCGCACCCGCTCAAATTTTTGCTGACCGAAGTTGTAGCCGAGGATTGGCTGCATGCCCTGCACGATACCGGTCTGCGGGGTGTTGAGGCTGGAAATGAGCCGTCCAACAATCGCGTACACGCTCAGCGCACTATCTCCGCCGATGGTCTTGAGCAGGTTATTGGTCACGATCACCACCAGGCTGGCGCTCAAACTTTTGACAAAGGAGGGGAAACCGACCGCGATGATCTCGCCCATGATCGCCCAATCGGGTTTGAAATATTCCAGGCGGATCTGGTAGGAGCGGTTCTTGCGAAAGAAAAAGAAATACATGCTCATCGCAGCGGAGAGCGCCTGCCCTCCGATCACCGTTGCCAGAGCCGCTCCGGCAACCCCGATGCGCAGCACCATGATGAACAGCCAGCACAGGAAGGTATTGGCGATCACCGGAATAATCCACATGGCTGTTGAAAACCGCACATTGCCATCTGCCCGCACGATGGTGGAGAACCCCGTGCTGAAGATTGCGCCGAGGAAGATGATCCGCCCGTAAGTAATCGCGTAAGGCGCCACTGCGTCGGTTGCACCAAACAGATAGACAATCGGACGGATGAACAGCGTGCCGAAGAAGGTGATGACGAAAGCCGTGATCCAAAAGATCAGGAGGGTATTGGCAACGGCCCGGGCAGCCCGTTCGGGCTTCTGCTCACCCAGCGCCCGCGACACGATCGATGCCCCACCCGTTCCGACTGTGGTAGCCACACCGCCCAGGGCGATCAGGATGGGAGATATAATCGACGCCCCGGCAGCAGCCAGCGAGTTGATGCCTATCGAAAGGAAGTAGGTATCTGTGACGCTGTAGATGGCATACGCCAGCAGAGCCAGCGTGGTCTGGGAGGATAGTTCCCACAGCAGGCTTCCAATCTTCTCTGTTCCCAGGCGTTCGACATGGGCTGAGCCAGGCATCTTATTCTTGTTCTCCATCTGCCAGAAAAAAGCTAAGCCTCATTCTCGTTCAGCCATTGCATCGCCGGAACCATGAGTTTGTAAGCCCAATTGGCGACCTCGTCGGTATCATAATGGCGATAATAGCCTTCTGTCTTCGCCACCAGGGCCAAATGGAGCGTGTAGAGGTGATTCCTCTGTTCCTCTTCGTAGGTGAAGCTGGTTTTGCCATATCCGCGCATATAGCCGTTGACGCCTTCGCCAAACAGCGGTCGGAACTGCGCCTCATGCAAGGGATCGCCCCACAACACCCGTTCAAAATCGAGCAGCCCAGTGACATGACCTTCCTTCACAAAGAAGTTCAGATCCCAGGCATCCCAATGAACCATTTGCGGGATCGTCACCGCCTCCAGGGCGTGGACATGTTTCCCGATCACATCCCGGATTTCGCTCACATTGTACTGCCAGTATACGGCGTTTTTCCTGCGGCCATCTTCCAGGACGGAATCGCAGATGATGAGAAAGGCTTCTTTCCAGGTGTCCGCGCGCAGATCGCTGTTGCCCGGGTAGCCAAAGTATGTCCCGGTGAACTCGTTAATCGCCCGCACAATCGCGCCAATTTCATGGTCAAGCTGCGCTTGAGTTTCTGGAGGGAGTGTATCCCGGATGATCCCGTAATTTTCCCCACTCAGCTTCTCCATGAAGAAATAGTCCGAGTCGCAAAGATCGCGCGCGTTGTCAAAAAAGTAAATTTGAGGCACAGGGATGGCCGGGTTCTGGGCCGCCTGGCGCATGGCAGCCACTTCGGTTGACATGATATTCTGCTCATAGGTCATCACTTCCGCATCGGGAGGCGGTGCGATCTTAAGGATGACCTCGCGGCCATCCGACAGGCAGACGTTGTACGCGGCGTTAAACCAGCCCTCTTTTAGCTCACTCACCGCATCATCAACCGCTGCCAAGGTCAGGCCGCCAAAAGCCCGCTCGACCATCTGCGCAACCTGCTCCCGCGTCTTTCTGTTCTTTGTTCTGCTTTCCATGCTGCTCCTCTTCTGGGTGGATGAATCTCATGGCAGGCTCTTGCATCCCTGCTTTTTCTTTACGGTTGACGAGATTCCGGTCAAGCCTTTGGTACGCTGCCTTCCGGCTGCCGGATGATGTTGAAAGCCATCTGGAACTCCGCTGTATTGGGCCACTGCCTTTTGGATACCCCGCGATCGATTGCAGGTTATTCTACCAAATTCATCTCCGCAGTTGCGAAAGTCGCGTCTCCCAAGTGCCCGTTCCATCGACGTTGGATGGAAGCGATCCAATGAGCTTTCAGTAAACGCAGCCGCGAAGCATCCATCATTATTACACGTACGGGTGCTTGACAGGATTTGGCTCGTGGTTTTGCGTGTCGCCGGTAGGCGGCTGCACCGGATCTGCCAGCGCTGGAACCCGGGACATTATTTTGTGCTGGAGATAGCTTAATTAGTTAATGATAGCTAGATGATGAGAGAGAATAGATAAGTCTTTTGTTTCACAATTTGACCATATTAACTTCTGAATATAATAAGGGGCTTAATGAATGCAATTTTTCAGTACTAAACCCTCATTTGATACTTTAGAAAAACCAAAGTGGTGGATATATGGAATCTTAGTTATGTAAATTAACCTGAAAAATTCCCACCCTTTGTATAATTACTAACATCATTTTAAATGCGGGGGTTGGTATTGAATAAAGAAGCTCATCTTGCATGGGTATTGGTTGACGGTGAAATTCATCATGTCAGAGACTATGCCCAACTGAAGCCTCTTTTGCGCCCACGCGCCTTATGCCCGGAGTGTCATCAAGCAGTCATCATGCGGCTTGGAAAAGTGCGTGTTTTTCATGCCGCGCACGCACCCACAGACAATTTCTGCTCGCTCACGCAACCGGAGTCGGTCAAGCACCTCAATGCCAAGCTCCACATAGCCATGCAATTACGGAAAGCAGCATCCCTTTTAATTTCTCAGTCGTGTAGTGGGGGTCATACCTCCCGTGAAGTAATATTCCTACAGGATTGGGACGATGTGCAGGTGGAATACAGCATTGACCAGTATCGTCCTGATATTGTGTTAATGAAATGCGGGCAACCCATCGGCGCGATTGAAGTCTTTGTCAGTCACACAATTGAACCGGAGAAAGAGGCCAGATTTAAGGATTTATCTTTCCCGTGGGTGGAAGTGAACGCCAATTCAATTGTGACGACCGAGGAATCGCTTAAATCGCTTGAATGGGTTCCTAACAAGCCACTTCCCTACCGAAAAAAATCCATCCCGGAATTGATGGCTTGGCATTGTTCTTCATGTGAAGAGGCAATTCTACAAAGACATAAAGAAGAAGAAAGGCGTGAGATTGCCAATCAATATCAATTAACGGGGTTTCGGATTGTTGATTTTTATCACCATAGCGGAAAACGTTATCGGGCAGTTTACTTTTCCAAAAAGCGCATCCAGAACGGGGTTATTACTGAGCTCGCCGTTTATGAGGATGATAAAGTGGTTTGTGAGGTGAAGGTGAATAATGCCGACATAAGGCAAATGCAACGTATCCTGACATCAAAATTTGACCAATATCTCAAGCAGACAAGGGCTGAACTTACCGACGATCACATGAAATGGCAAACGTTATCACACCCTATTGCGAAACCATATTTTCTGTCGTCAGGCAATAATGGTAAGTTCCCCGCCAGATATGATTGGAATAGAGGAATGTCAAAGTGGCGACCGGTTCGCACCTTCAGACCAATTGACTGGAACCAACGATGGGAGGAATTGCAACGGCGTTATGCAGATTCCAGAAAACCAAATAAATCCCAAACAATTCCCCCTCAAGACACAGAGGTCGTCAATATCAAACCTATCAACCCTTTCTCTTTACCAAGTTTTCCACCTGAAAAGAATGTTTCAAGGAAAAGCCGCACCGAGGAGGAACGAGATACTTTCTCGAACGTGGAAAAGATTATATTTCATCCCGAAAAACAGAAAGAGACGGGACAGTGTATTCACTGTGGAGAATTTACGCAGGATTGGTGGCATTACTTTGGCGAAACCGGTTTATGTGAATGTCATTCCTGTTTGTATAAAGGGGTGACGAAAGACTAAAAAAATCTCGAATGCTCTATTGAAAATAGAGTGGTTAAAAAAACGGCTTTTTTGTATTAACCCAAATATAACGAGCAGACAAGTTTCATTATCGATAATCCATTGTCTCTCTTCAGAAGAGTTAACAATTGTAGTTGTTGCTTTTTTAACGATTATTCTATTGAATAAATAATTTTCGAAGATCTCATCTTATAAAATGATTTGTTTCGGTTTATAGCAAAATATTTTTTAATTGTTTACTTATGATTTCCGCTGGTTACAAAAATAAATATGGTTATAAGAACTCCACCGACAAGAATAATACATTTAATATACTTTGTCTGATCTCGGTAAACCTTTTATATATGATAGGGTATGAGTTTACACTATGTGCGCTATGATTTCGCAAACAATAAGCGATAGCTATGTCACATTCTAACCGAGAAGGGAATGTCTTGTCATCGTATTTGAATTTCTGCTTTAGCAACTCATTTATCGTGTTTTCAAAATCCCGGTTTTGTCTGGAATTTATATTATTAAGGTGGGTTATATTCAAAGCATGATCTTTTGAAATACTAGATTCTATTAATAAATGGTTCGCAAGATGACTAAACTTCCAGTCATTTTTTCCTGGATTTATGATGCTAGAAAGAATTACTTCGTCAATAACAAGGACAAGATCAAATAGCATATTTAATTCGTAAATGCTTGCAAAGTTACTTTTAATAGCAGTTGGTGGTATGTGATCAAGATCAAAGAAACGAGCAACCGTGTAAGTGAACAAATATAGGTTGTCTCTACTAGGACATTTTTCAAGAAACTTCTCTCGTAAATCATCCATGGTTAGTTTATTGTTTGAAATACCTCTATAGTTAGATATGAGCTGATCTAGATAATTAGCCCAGGAATTTACTTGATTAAAAAGTAAGTTTCCTTTTTCTAAATTATTGAGTGAAACGGTCAAATAAGCAGGGGTACCAGGTTTTCCTGAATTATGGGTCAAGACATCTTCTTCAACAGCGCTATGGATAAGAAAGAAACCCTTATCTAATTGGCCTTGAAAGATGGCTGTCTGACTCCAAAAGTAATATATAGGCCCTTTATGAATCCGTTCATTTCTAGTTCTTTCCCATTCGAGCACGATTTTTAGAAAATCATCCCAAAATTGTTGAGCCTCACCAACACGTCCCTGTTTTTGATACTCATACCAAATTGTGCTAAGGTTGTTGAATAAAAAATCGCGACCGGGTGGATTGCCCCTTTTCCTATCAAGATATCCGATGATGCTATCTCTTAGATCCCCATTGATTCTTTTGATGAATTCGAGATATGTAATATCCGGTTTTTCGAAGAAATGCGTATATAGATTTCTAAAAAATTCATCCATTTCATCATCAAGATGTGTATATCCCAAGATAGGAATATTGCGACCTGCTAGATTAATATCCATTGACACCCCTGGTATTTAGAGTTGCTTGTTGCCTTGAATTATTGAAATCTGTAGTTTTAAAAATTATAGCGTCTTCCCAGTTTATTTATTAATCAAAACTAGCGTCTCCGTGGTAAACAAGGAGACGCTAGAAGCTTGAGAAACGAAACGACTTTAAGACAATATTAGATTCTTACAACTCATTTCTGATGTTGTTGGTCTCGACATGAACATTATTACCTTGAATCTATTCCTAGCACTCGCTATACCCGCAGGAGTAGCACTTGCGGCAGCCTTCTTCGTTGACCACGCTGGCTTCACCGCACTCGGGGCACAGGTCGCCGAATTTGGAGAGCAGCGAGGGCTGGGCGGGGCTGAGGCTGGGGGCGGCTTCGGCGGGCTTGTGGCTGTGCCCGTTGCCGTTGCCGCTCTGCAGCGTCACCGGGGGTTGACCCGCGGCAGCCGCTTTGCGCTCGGTCCAGGCTTGCAAGTACTTCTCCAGCACCTGCCCGATGCCGTCCGGCAGGGAGCGCACGCGGTTGGGGCCAAAGCCCAGCGAGCGCCCGCCGCCAATGCCGACCAGCTGGCGCACCACCTCGCGCAGGCGCTCCACCGGTTCCACCGGCGATGCCAGGCGCAGGATGTAGCTGATCAACCGTCCGATGGCTTCGGAGACGGCGGCGGTGTCGGAGCCGGCTTTGGCGGAGTTGAGGAAGACCTCGAAGGGCTGGCTGCCGCCGTTCTCGTTGATGGTGACGAAGGTCTTGCCCAGGGGCGTTTCGGCGGTCATGGTGTAGCCCGGCAGGATCTGCGGGCGGGGTTTCTTGGTCTCGTGCCAGATGACCAGCTGCTCCACCGCCGGTTCGGGGGTGGGGGCGGGTTCGGCAGGGGCGTCCTTCTCCTGCTTCTTGACCGCGGTGGCGTGGGTCTCCAGCACCACCTTGTCGCGCGAGCCGGTCACATATACGGTGATGCCCTTGCAGCCCAGTTCCCAGGCCAGCATGTAGGCGGTCGCCACGTCTTCTTCGCTGGCGCCAGGGGCAAAGTTGATCGTCTTGCTCAGGCTGTTGTCCACAAAGGCCTGCAGGGCTGCCTGCATGCGCACGTGCTCGTCGGCGGAGATGTCGCCGGAGACGACGAAGGTGTTGCGCATCGACTCGGGCAGGGCGGTCACGTTCTGGCAGGTGCCTTCGCTCATGATCTGCTGCAGGATCTCCTCGCGCGCTTCGGGGTCGATGCCAGCTTTGAGGATGGCTTCCTCGAAGGCGGGAGAAGCATACACCAGCTGCAGGTCTTTGCCATTGTCGTTGACGTGGCGGATGTAAGCCAGCGCGAAGACCGGCTCGCAGCCGTAGCCTTCGCAGCCGGCGACGGTAGCGATGGTGCCGGTGGGGGCGATGGTGGTCTGCGCGGCGTTGCGGATGCCGTGGCGCAGGATGCCGTCCACGATGCCGTCCCAATCCACGGGTGGGCGACCGTAGTCGGTGGTATAAGGCACGATGGAGACCGGGGGCTGCCAGGTCATGTTGTCGCGGTCATAGATGGAGCCATTGATGGCGGGGAAGGCGCCGCGCTGCTCGGCAAGCTGCACCGAGGTGAGCATGGCGTGGTAGCGCACAAATTCCATCACCTGCGCGCCGAATTCCTGGCCCTCGGGTGAGCCGTAGCGGATGCCGCAGTGGTACATCAGGTCAGCCAGGCCCATCACACCCAGGCCGATGCGGCGGGCGCGGTGCGCGGCTTCTTTGAGCTGCGGCACAGCCGGGACGTACGCGTTGGCTTCCACCACGTCATCCAGGAAGATGGTGGAGAGCACGGTGCTGCGGCGCAGTTCCTCCCAGTCCACGCTGTTGTTGGGTCCGAGGTGCTGGGCCAGGTTGACCGAGCCGAGGCAGCAGTTTTCATACGGGCCAAGCCACTGTTCGCCGCACGGGTTGGTGGCTTCCAGCGGGTAAAGGTGGGGCACCGGGTTGGAGCGGTTGGCGGCGTCCAGGAAGAGCACGCCCGGCTCGCCGTTGTGGTGGGCCTGTTTGACGATCTTGTCGAACAGGTCGCGGGCGCGCACGGTGCGGTAGGTGCGGATGGGCAGACCGGCGGCTTCCGCCTGGTCCAGCGTGCCGCGGAAGGAGCGCAGGGCCGGATCGGAGACATCGATGAAGCGCAGCGGCCAATCGGCGTCTTCCTTCACGGCGCGCATGAAAGCGTCGGTGATGCCGACGGAAATGTTGAAGTTGGTGATGGCGTTTTCGTTGGTCTTGCAGGAGATGAACTCCTCGATATCCGGGTGGTCCACGCGCAGCACGCCCATGTTGGCGCCGCGGCGGGTGCCGCCCTGGGCGATCTCGCCGAAGGCGTGGTCATACACGCGCAGGAAGCCCACCGGACCGGTAGCCTGCCCGGCGGAGGATTTGACCATGGCGCCGTGCGGGCGCAGGCGCGAGAAGGAGAAGCCGTTGCCGCCGCCGGTCTGCTGGATCAAGGCGGCGTCGCGTAGGGTCTGGAAAATGCCGGCTGAATCACGGCCCATATCGTCAACGATGGGGAGAACAAAACACGCGGCGAGCTGGCCGAGGGGGGTGCCGGCGCCGGTGAAGGTGGGGGAATTGGGGAAGAACTTTTTATCGGTTAAAAGGTAATAGAAGCCGCGTGCCCGCGCGAGGACATCCGTGCTGCCCCAGATCTCTTCCACGGCGGCGATGTTGTAGGCCACGCGCCAGAACATCTCTTCGATCGACTCGGCCGGGTTACCGTCCCGTCCGCGGCGAACGTATCGGCGGATGAGCACCTGGCGCGCATTGTCGGTCAAATCCACCGCCGGCAGGTCTTCCGGCATCTCCGGAATGGGTAGCAGGCCGTTGCGAATTGCGAGTTCGTTATCTCTTGGTACCATTGGTCTCCTCATCTTTCAATAAACGATCAATCTCATTGCGGATTGCGCGGAGATCGTCGAGCTGCAGGTAAACGATCCCATAGCGGATATAGGCGATATGGTCGAGCTCCTTTAATCCCTCCACAACCATGTCGCCGATGACACGCGAACTCACCTCTGCGCGCCCCATGCGCTGCAGAGAGGTTTCGATTTCCCCCACCAGTCGTTCAATGGCCGAAGCCGGAACAGGCCGTTTGGCGCAGGAGATGCGGATGCCGCGCAGAAGTTTTTCCCGGTCGAACTCCTCGCGCGTGCCGTCTTTCTTGATGATCAACGGGGTCGCCAGCAGCGGGCGTTCGATGGTGGTGAAGCGCTGGTGGCAGAGCACGCACTCACGCCGCCGGCGGACGATGCCGCGGCTGTCGTGGGTGGTATCCAGCACTTTAGAATCTTCGCTCTGGCAGTAGGGGCACCGCATATTTCCTCCTGATTCTCGCGGCAACCGGGCCGGCTCTGTTACGATGTTGTCCCTCAATCCGGGGGCGCCGGTGCTGCGAGGGAAAAAAACCACCACCGTATATATGGTGGTAGTGGCTGTGACCGTACGTATATGTACGGCACGAAATTATTCTAGCATAGAAACCATCCGGAAACAAGCGGTTCCAGCCATTCTTAATCTTAAAAATTGTACGGGACAAATTTTCTATAATCGTTTGTTAAACCGCCGGAAGCCTGAGAAGTATTTCCCAGGCGAAAAAGGCTAAATACGGCTTTGAAGGCGAAAACACTGCCTGAATCGCCACATGTCAGGGTTGTTGAGGGTGGGGGATGGGTTGGACGTTCGTTTGTTAATGATTTCTTAAAAAATACCGGATACGCATACTTTCGCAACAGTGTTCCCGGGAACGGTCACATGGGCAATATGGGCTCTTTCTTAAAGAATGGCAACGCGCCTGCGACGAATCGCAGGACGTGTGGACGCCTGCAGCGCGGAAAATTTGGTTAAAAGGAAAGAGCGGGTAGGGCACACTACCCGCTGGTACTGATAAAAACCGAATTGTGACGAGAACCGGACTCGCTCTGCCCCCTGGCTGCGGAGAAGCGCTAAGCTTTAGCGCTTGCGGTTGCGAAGGAAAGCAGGGATGTCGAAGTCGTCTGTATTCAC
>JACRAG010000493.1 GCA_016213455.1 Anaerolineae bacterium
ACCACCGTCGCCACCAGGTCGGCGCAAGAACCCACCGATTCGGCAAAAATCACATCCGGCGCGGCTTCGGCAATCAACTGTTCAAGGCTGGAGTCCAGATCATCATAATTGCAGCAAAAACAACCGCCGGTCACTTCAACCGCCGGCAAATCTGCCAGGCGGAAAAAAGCCGTATCCACCAGGTATTTGCCCTGGTCATTGGTAATTACGCCCACCCGTTGGCCTTGCACCATCAATAAGCGCGCGGCCTGGATGATCGCGGTGGTTTTTCCGCTGCCCAAAAAACCACCTACCAGGTGCAGCTTCATTTTCCGGCGCTCCGGATCTGATCCACCAATTCGCGATTGCTGGGGATGATGGACGAGTATTTTAGTTCACCGTTGATATACAGGCTGGGCAGGTTCTTTACACCCAGTTTCATCATGCGGGCCACATTTTCAGGCAGGGTGAATTTGTATTCCTTCAATTCCACATGGTCGCCAAATTCCGCCGCCGCGCGATTCGCAGCCCCCATCATGTAGCCGCAGGCTGCACAGGTATCGGAGTCGAGGGTAAAGACTTCGATTAAAGGTTTGTCCAGCTCGGCGTAATTCGGGAGAGTGACCTCGATGTCAAAGGTGTGGCTCTCGTAATTCGCCAGCATCAAACGCGTGCCTTCCGTATCACGCACAGCCTGCAGAACGCCGACCGTGTTCTCCACCGGGGTGTCATAAGGCATATCGCAGCCTGGGGCCAGGATGAAGTTGGTCGGAACCACTTCGCCTTCATTTTTGGGTAGTCCATCCAGCAGATCCACCACAAACTTCATATTGTCCTGTTGATTGCCCAACAACATACGGGTGGTCAATGGAATGTTTCCGCCAATGGTGATGTTATAGCGGTCGGTGATTAGTTTCGCCGCCGGTAGATTAATGTTTTCATCGATCGAGATCGAATCGGGGCGGGTCTGGCACATCACGTCGATATTCTTGGTGGCGTCACCGCACACAAACAGCGAAGAAAAAGCGCCCATTTCACGGATCGCTGAGAAAATGGTGGTGAAGGGCTGGATCAGGAAACTCTTGAAAGTGCGCGGAGAAACCTGAGAAACCAACGGGTCAACCACAGCGATGACATCCATTCCAGCTTCGCGGTAAAGCTGCGCCATGCGGATGCAAACCTGCGTACAATAATCGATCAAAGCCTGCAGGTAATCCGGATCATCAAACGCATCCATGAAGACCTCGGTGCCGCGCAAATGCGAGGCCAAAGTCATAGGCCCGCAAATCAGACCATACAAGGCCGTCGACTGGCCTACTGCGGCTTTCATGCGCCGCATCACATCCAGGATCATTGGCAGGCGTCCCTCGCCGGCTTCAGGCAGGTGCGAAGGCACCACTTTGTTGGCTTCCAGAGGGTGCGATGCCACACTGGGCGGAGCCAGCCTGGCCCAGGCCAGTTCACAACCCAGAATTTCCGCTTCCACCTGCAGGTCAAAAACCACCGGCTGGCCATCCGGGCCATACACCCGATTCACCTCCAGCAAGGACTCAAACAGTTTATCTGCATCCGTGAGCACTTGCATGGCATCGTAACCGCGCAGCTTACCGGCATGAACGCCTGCAAAAGGAACCCAGGGTACGACGGGCAAAGCTTCATGGCGTAAAGCAGCAAAAACAAGATCTTTGCCGACTGGACGGTGTTGTGCGAGTGACATGCGAATCTCCTGAGAGGTTAAGGAAAGTGAGGAAAGGCTTCCCCATAACTATAACCCCGCATGACAACGCTGTCAATACTTTACTGACACCGCTGTCATGGAGGATTGGCTATTCCTTCCCGCTATGCTGCGCAGAAAACTCCACTATAATCAATTGAGATTGTTGTGAAGGATCCCTTGTGTCTGCTACCATCAAAGACGTCGCAAAACTGGCTGGCTGCTCCATAAAAACGGTTTCTCGTGTCATTAATGGCGAACCCTATGTGACTGAAGAAACCCGCAACCGCGTTCAGTCAGCCATTCGCGCTGTCGGGTACGCTCCAAATATTTCCGCCCGCCGCCTGGCTCAGAACAAATCCTTCATGATCTGCATCCTGATGTATCCCGGTCTGCTACAGCCGGCTTCCGAGATCCTTCCGCGCATCATGGATATCGGGTATGAAGAAAATTACGACATCCTCATTCAACCTTACTTCCCGACTCATGCTCGCTCCAAGCGCAAACTGGTCAGCCTGATCAACGAGCACCGCATCGACGGATTTGTCACCACCCCACCCTGCGACGCCGAGGATTTTGTGGTCGACCTGCTTGACACCTACAAGGTCCCCCTGGTTGAAATCAACCCTTACAATCGCCCCGAATCCACCACTTTTGTCGCCGGTGATGACATTCAAGGCGCGCGCGACATCACCAACCACCTGCTTGACCTGGGACACCGCCGCATCGCCTTTCTGATGGGACCGCGGAATATGCGCGCCAGCCACGACCGGTTGGCTGGATACCGGTCCACCCTCGAATCCCGCGGTATAGATTACGATCCCGATCTGGTAAAAGACTCAGAATTTACCTTTGACGGTGGGTACACCGCCACCCGTTTGCTGATGGATTTCAAACATCCCCCGACTGCCATCTTCTGTGGCAATGATGAAGCCGCTTATGGCGCGATATTTGCAGCGCAAGAGTTGGGGTATCAAATCCCCGCCAACCTTTCCATCTGCGGCTATGATGACCTCGCCATGTCAAAACAAGTCTGGCCGGGCCTGACCACGGTCCACCTGCCCATCGAAGAACTGCTGGAAACGGCC
>JACRAG010000496.1 GCA_016213455.1 Anaerolineae bacterium
CTGCTGGGCGTGGTTGCCCTTTCCTATGCGCAAACCATCCGCGGCTATCCTTCCGGGGGTGGTTCCTATGTGGTGGCGCGGGAAAATCTGGGCACCTACCCCGGCCTGGTCGCCGGCGCAGCCCTGCTGCTGGATTACATCCTCACCGCCGCCGTCAGCCTGACCTCCGGCGTGGCAGCCATCGCCTCGGCTTTTCCGGCGCTGTGGAACTTCCGCATCGAGCTGGCCCTGTTGCTGCTGCTGATCATCATGGTGCTCAACCTGCGCGGACTGCGCGAATCCGGCACCGTGATGACTGTTCCGGTGTACCTTTTCATTGCCACCTTCGGCTTGATGATCCTGGCGGGCCTGTTCAAAGCCGTGCTGCAAAACGGCGCCACGCCCATCCCTGCGCAGGCTGTCATTCCCAACGAACCGCTGACCCTCCTGCTGATCCTGCATGCCTTCTCCGCCGGCTGCACCGCCCTGACCGGCATCGAAGCGATCTCCAACGGCGTGCCGGAATTCAAAAAGCCTGAATGGGTCAACGCGCGCAAAACGCTGGTGATCATGGCGCTCATCATGGGCTTCCTTTTCATCGGCAGCATTGGCCTGACCCAGTACCTGGGCGTGGTGCCTTCCGGCAACGAGACCATCCTCTCCGCGCTGGCACGGCGCATCTTCGGCAGCGGCGTGCTGTACTACCTGGTGCAGTTCACCACCCTGGGTGTGCTGGCGGTGGCAGCCAACACCAGCTTCGCCGGCTTTCCGCGCATCACCGCCATCATGGCCAAAGACCGCTTCCTGCCGCGCCAGCTCTTCAATGTCGGCGACCGGCTGGTCTTCCACAACGGCATCCTGCTGCTGGCCGGCCTGACGGCGGTATTGATCGTCGCCTTCAACGCGGATGCCCACGCCCTGGTTCCGCTTTTCGCGGTTGGCGCGTTCACCGCCTTCACCCTCTCGCAAGCGGGCATGGTGGTGCACTGGCTGCGCACCCGCGAATCCGGACGGGGGCTGAAGATGGTCATCAACGGCCTGGGCGCGCTGGTCACCGGCGGCGCGCTGCTCATCATCGGGGTCAGCAAGTTTTTCAGCGGCGCGTGGATCTCGATCCTGGTCATTCCGCTGTTTGTGTATGGCTTCATCCAGATCAGTCGCCATTACAAAGGCGTATCCGAACAGCTTTCGCTGCGCGGTTTGCCGCCCTCGCTGCGCCCCTACCCCAGCCCGCGCGTGGTCATCCCCGTGTCGGGCGTGCATCGCGGCATGGTGGATGCAGTCAATTTTGCGCGCTCGTTGAGCGACAACGTCACCGCGGTGTTCATCGACATTGACCCCGGACCGGATGAAGAAACCGTCGTGGCGCGTTGGCGCGAGTGGTTCCCGGACGTGGAAATTGTGATCATCCCCTCGCCTTACCGCTCCATCGTCGAACCGCTGTTGAACTACCTGGACCGCATCGACCTGGAGCATCATGACGGACAGCAGGCGGTGCTGGTGCTGCCCGAGTTGATCCCCGCCAGACCCTGGCAGGAAATTCTACACAACCAGTCGGCGGATGAAATTAAGAAAGCGCTGCTCTATCAACGCCGCGAAAGCGGATTCCAGCGCATCATCATTGACGTGCCCTATCACCTGAAATAGCGGGAATATGCGTCCGGCAGCGCGGTGCGCAAGAGCCAAACTGTTAATTGCTTGTAGACCGCAGGGGAGCGTAAATCCCGTAAAATCAATAAGGTATAATCACGCCAATGGCTGTAAAACTTCGTAAAACCCTGTTGGCCCTTGGCGGGCTGTTGATCTTGACCATTGCGCTGATGGGCTGCCGCGCTGCGTCTCCCGCAGCAACGGCGACCGACCAACCCGCCTCACCGGCGGCAACCCTGCCGGCAACGGACACCAGCGTTCCGCCCACCCCCACCGTCACCCCCGAGCCGCTGGCGCTGCGGGTGAACGGACAGGGTGTGACGCTGGCGGAATTTCAAGCCGGGCTGACGCAGGTGCAAGCCGCCGCGCAAACCCTGGGGCTGACGCAAACTGCCGAAGAGCAGCGCCGCTTGGTGCTGGATGACCTGATCACCACCGAACTACTGGCGCAGGCTGCGCGCGAGGGTGGGTTTGTCCTCGAAGAAACTGCGATGCAGGCGCGCATTGCTGAAGCCGTGTCTGCGCAGGGCGGCGACGCTGCCTTCAACGACTGGCTGTCGCGCATGGGTTATACCGCGGACTCGTTCCGCACCGCAGCCCGCCGCTCGCTGGAAGCCGCCTGGCAGCGCGATCAGATTCTGGCCGGAGTGCCGGAAAACGCCGAACAGGTGCACGCCCGTCAGATCCTGGTGCTTAGCGAAGCCGCCGCGCAGCAGGTCCGCGGGCAGATTGACCAGGCTGGCTCGAATTTTGCAACGATTGCCTTTGGATATGACCTGTCAACCGGCGGCGATCTGGGCTGGTTCCCCCGGGGATACCTGACCCAACCCGCCGTCGAAGAAGCTGCTTTTGCCTTGCAGCCGGGGGAAGTGAGCGACATCATTCAAACCGAGTTTGGTTATCACCTTGTGCAGGTGATCGCTCGCGAAGATAACCGTCCGCTGACCCCCGAAGCCCGCCAGGCGCTTGGCAAACAGGCCCTGCAGCGCTGGTTGGATGAACGCCGCGGGCAGGCACAGATCGAGGAACTGGCGCCGTAAACACACGGACGCCGTGGAGAAAACCGGATGGGACTTACTGAAGAGCTGAATTTTGACGAACCGATGGAGCGACGCCCGCTGCGCAGCACCCGCCGCACATCCTCCGGCGGCAGCGCCTGGGATGTGTTGAGCATTCTGCTGCTGGTCGGTACGCTCATCATGGGCGTGGTCTTCGTGCTCATCTATCTGAATCCCTACATCGCCTTCAACCCCTTCCCGCCCCCGGCGCCGGTGCCAACCCTGTTCATCCCCACCAGCACACCCACCCAGAAAGCCATGCCGCCCACCTGGACGGCGACCGTGACCCTGGAACCCACTGCCACCGGCACCGCCGTTCCGCCCACCGCCACCGGCACCCTCCCGCCCACCGAAACCGCCACCCCCACCGAAACGACGCAGCCATCTGCCTATCCCTACCAACTGCGCGGCGAACCTGCCTTGCTGTCGGGCAGCGTCATCCACCCGGACGAAGGCTGCAAGCTGTGGGTCGCCGGGCAGGCCTTTGATATGAAGGGCGCGCCGGTGGTCGGCATCACCGTTCAGTTGACCGGCAACCTGGACCAATCCGTCTATCTGCTCTCCCTCACCGGCACCGCCCTGCAGTACGGTCCGGGCGGGTACGAGTTTGTCCTGGCGGACCAGGCCGTGGACTCCAGCCAATCCGTGGGCATCCAGCTGCTCGACCAGGAAGGCCGGGCG
Source organism: Anaerolineae bacterium (assembly GCA_016213455.1). Taxonomy (GTDB): domain Bacteria; phylum Chloroflexota; class Anaerolineae; order Anaerolineales; family Anaerolineaceae; genus Anaerolinea. The sequence continues at coordinate 3,369 of JACRAG010000496.1, forward strand.
ATCTCGCCGCGGGTGACCTTCGACACCTTCAACAGCTGCGATAAGAACCTGATCCTGCTCAATTTCCGCCGCGTGCGCTGAACCGTAAAGAAGAAACCATCAAAAATCCCACTCCTCGACGAGTGGGATTTTTGATTCGTCCTGTGGTCGGGGCGCGTGTGGGGCTCTTTTCCCGTAGGTTGGGAGGAGGGCGCGTGAAACGTTGGATCATCACCCGTCTGGTGTGCCCGTATCCCAACACGCACTATGCGGATGGGTCCACAGCCGAGATCGCCACGCTCGCCCGGAGGGCTTCGCTCGCGATGACCTGTGAGGTTAATGTCGTTGCGAGTCGCCTCCGCAGGAGGCGGCGAAGCAACCTCCAATTCGGATGGTTACACAGCACAAGGGCTTTGCGATGACATGGTGCGAAAATTGGGCACCCCCCGATTTAAATATTCAGCGGGCCGCCCAGATACTGGATGGCCCGCTATACACACGATAATACGCTCGCACGCGCAGGCGCGCTGCGTCGGAAGGGGTTTTGGCTAAGGCGTTCGAACCAGCAGCATGCTTAGTGCTCAGACTCCACGTTGATCAGGCTGATCGCGCCAAACAAGAACATCATCGCTGCAACAATAACGTATACGATCCACATACGATCCTCCTTCGTTCCCCATACACAGTAATAAACCCATTCGGAAACCAACAGCCGGCGTGCTGTGCAGCTCCCTACTATATATAACGACAATCCGTGAAAAAAGTTTCCACTTTTCCACACGAATTCACATGTAATTTACGGACCAGCATCCTAACGAGTTGAAGTTCCAGGCTTCATGCGCACCCCCGTCCGCTGAAGAAATAAATGAATTTCGCGATGCAATCTGCCCTGTGTGCCCAAAACCAGGCGGCGGGAGGTGCAGCTCGTTCAATCTCAGTATACATCACCCGTCCGCACCTGTGCCTAACAACTGGATTGCAGTCCGTGGATTTAAATAACTGCGCGCTAACCGGGACATTTGTGCTATAGTGTGCATATGAATGCACTGCAAGAAACCCTGGATGCGCTGACCGCGCCCGGCGAACTGGTGGAACCCCAACCCGACTCGACGGTGCGCTGTGTGGCCTGCGCCCACCGCTGCCTGATCAAACCCGGACGGCGCGGCATCTGCCAGGTGCGCTTCAACCGCGGCGGCGAGCTGCGCGTGCCGCGCGGGTATGTGGCGGCGCTGCAGATCGATCCGATCGAGAAAAAGCCCTTCTCCCACGTTTTCCCCGGCAGCGACGCGCTGACTTTTGGCATGTTGGGCTGCGACTTCCACTGCGCCTACTGCCAGAACTGGCTGACCTCACAGGCGCTGCGCGACCCGGCAGCCGCCGACAGCCCGGGCTATGTGCGCCCGATCAGCGCCGCCGGGCTGGTGGAACTGGCAATCCGCGCCGGCTGCTCCACCATCGTGTCCTCCTATAATGAGCCGCTCATCACCGCCGAATGGTCGGTGGAGGTTTTCCGTCTGGCGCGCGAGCGCGGGCTGCGCTGCGCCTTTGTCTCCAACGGCAACGCCACCCCCGAAGCCCTGGCTTACCTGCGCCCCTGGCTGGACGCTTACAAGGTGGACCTGAAGAGCATGCAGGACCGCAACTACCGCAAGCTGGGCGGGGTGCTGGAAAATGTGTTGACCACCATCCGCAGCGCACATGCGCTCGGCCTGTGGGTGGAAGTGGTCACCCTGGTGGTGCCGGGCTTCAACGACAGCCCAGAGGAACTGTGGGATGCGGCGCGCTTCCTGGCGTCCGTCTCGCGCGACATTCCCTGGCACGTCACCGCCTATCACCCCGACTATAAAATGGACAACCCGGCCACCCCGCGCGCCGCATTAATGCAGGCAGCGGAGATCGGCCAGGAAGCCGGGCTGCATTATGTATATGCCGGCAACCTGCCCGGACGGGTGGGCAGCCTGGAAGATACGCTCTGCCCCCACTGCGCGGCGGTGCTGATCGAGCGCCGCGGTTATGTCATTCAGCGCTACAACCTGACCGCGCAGGGCGCCTGCCCGAGCTGCGGACAGCCCGTCGCCGGCCTGTGGCCCGCCGACCCGGCAGGTGTGCGCCTAGACGGCCCAGGTTTTCCGTTGCGGATATAAACCACTTCATCAGGCGATTGGACCATCAATCCACCCTTCAAACCCGTGATGACCTGTCGGGGTTGTACCGATTCAGCCTGGGACGGTCTCACCAGCCCGATCCATCTAAAAAAATTCCCCGCCTTTGTGGACGGGGAACCAGGGATGGCGTTTTCTTATCCGCTACGGCGCGTAATAGGACGGCAAGGTTATGGTGGGGTAGGGCGGCAGGTAGCCCTCGCTGGTGGCGGAAGGCGTGGGGGTCGGCCCGGTGGGGGTGGGGCCGGAAGGCGTGAGACTGGGCGTGGGCGTGACCGGCGTGACCTGAGCGAAGATCGGCGTGGGGGTGATGCCGCTGGGCGTGGGCGTGTTTAACACACGCGGGAGCGTGGGCACCACACCGCCGCCCCCCACCC
>JACRAG010000497.1 GCA_016213455.1 Anaerolineae bacterium
AGGTTTCAGCGTAGGCTGTCTCATCGGGCAGGTCGTAGTCGTTGGTAAAGCCCTCATTGTGGCGCGAAGGACCGATACCGCCGGTCAGGTACATGCGGCGCTGGATCAGGTTGTCCCACAGGCGGTGACAGGTATCCAGCAGGCTGTTGTCATCGTATTCGGCAGCCAGATCGGCCACCGCGCTGAACAGGTACATGGCGCGCACGGCGTGACCGACGACTTTTTCCTGTTGACGGACAGGCAGGTGCGCCTGGCAATATTCATAGGTTTGTGCCCAGAAGGAGGCCGGGTCATCACCGCGCTCGCGGGCTTCCTGATCGAAATAATGCGGCTGTGCGCCGCGTTCTTCGACGAAGTAGCGGGAGAGCTCGAGATATTTGGGATTGCCGGTCTGGCGATAAAGGCGGATCAGCGCCAACTCGATCTCGGGGTGACCACAGTACCCGCGCTGCTGACCCGGTCGGGGGCCAAAGGTGGCGTCGATCAGGTCTGCATACCTACACAGGCTGTCCAGCAGGTCGGCGCTTCCGGTAGCCTGGTAATACGCGACGGCGGCTTCGATGAGATGCCCGGCGCAGTACAGTTCATGCCAGTCGCGCAGGTTCTTCCAGCGCAGTTCGGGTTGGGTATGAATGAAGTGCGTGTTGAGGTAGCCATCCTCGGTCTGCGCAGCGATGACCTTCTTCACCAACGCATCCAGCTGGCTGCGCAGCGCCGGATCGGGGTTGGTTTCCAGCGTATAGGCAGCAGCCTCGATCCATTTGGCAACGTCCGAATCGGCGAAGATGTCCACAATCGGCGAAGGCACCGGGCGGGTAAATTGAAGCTCGAACGCATCAATGCGCCCGGTTCGCTCCAGCTGCGCATAGCTGTGTGGGATGGTGGCGATGCGGTTGGTTTCGATACGCGGCGCCCAAAAGGTGTCGGTAAACTCAACTTGTGAAAAGGGAACAGGCTTCAGCATGGTTTTCATCGGGTCTCCTCATCGGGTTGATCAGCCAGTGGATGGCGATCCCAATCCGTCATATAGGGTTGATTGCCCCAATCTTCGGGGCCGTGGAAGGCAACCCCCGGCATGTCAAACAAGGGTTTGCCTGAAGCCAGCCAATCCAGCACATCCCGGCGCAAGCTGGTGTCTCGTGGGGCATCAGCGAAGTCACGCACCGTCTCTCCGAAAACAAAATTCCACAAGAAGCCGGGTCCGCCGGCGTTGGGGTAGAGATAGAACTCGCGTTGGAAGCGAACAATGTTGCTCTGCGATGGCAGAAGAGTCTGTAATTGGGGTGTGAAGAACCAGGTGTGGCAGAACAAGGCGCGCGGTGTGACCTGCGGCTCAAGCTGCGCGAAGAACGTCTGCGCTTTTTTCAATGAATCCCTCACAGAGTCCACGGTAAATGCGCCGCTGGCGGGAATGTGCATATCCAGCACCGGGTCCCCGTGCGCAAGGGCCACTTCCCATTGTGTGGAAGGGAAAAATGCCGGTTTCTTTTGCGCGCAACCGTAAGGGTTGATCGGATGCCCGCGCCAACCCGCCTGGCTGACTTCGTACAGGGGCGTCCACACCGGGCCGGGTGGAAGCTGTGGATGAGGAAAATTGCTGTTGGGTGGAGGGTTCCCGGCTCCGTCGGCATGACCGTCACTGCGCAGTGGCAGGTTGGGATCTGCCAACAGCGTCACAGCGCCGGTCTGCCGGTGACGCAGCGCGGTTACTCCTCCCGCAAAGGGGATCAACATGTACTGCAGGCGGCCCAACCGGAAGAGCTTGCAGGCCAGGTGGCGCCAGACCCAGGGGAAGCTGGCAAATTGCAGCTTCCCGGCTGTGGCGCTGTTGGCGAGCAACCAGACCCGCAGGTCCGCCATGGTGTCATCGAAGATCTGGGGATCGATTCCGTGCGCTTGATAGAATGCATAGGCGTGCGGCAGAGCAGACAGGTATGCCAGGAAGTAAAACAGGCTGGCCTGATCGCCATACTGCTCCACAACGCGCGGGTGCATGGGTAGGTCTTCCCACTGGGTGTGCCATTGATTGGGCAACACCGTTTGGGTGTAGAAGTCCTCAAAAAGCTGGTGAAATTCGCCGTTTTGTTGGATATCCCCGGCCAATTGGACCAGTACGTGGATGGCATCCTGCGGCAGGGCGATACGCTCGCACCAGGCTGCCAGGCGCTGTGGATTGAGAATTTCGATGTTCAAGGTGGTTCGCTCGCGGAAGGATTGACGATGATCGTCTACTGGCTATTATACGCCTGGTCCACGCGAGCGATTGGTTTTATGGGATCGTTTGGTTCTTCCATCATTTGAAGGAATAGGTCCACCACCTCCGGGTCGAACAACACCCCGGAATTCTGGCGCAGGAAGTTAATGGCTTCATAAACGGGGAGCGCCATGCGGTAAGGGCGGCGCGAAATGAGCGCGTCGAACACGTCCACCACCGCGAAAATGCGAGCGGAGAGCGGGATTTCCGTGCCTTTCAGCCCGCGTGGATAACCGCTGCCATTCCAGCGTTCGTGATGGGCATAGGGAACGTCGATGGCCTTTTCCAGGTGGTGAATATCTTTCAGCCAGTTGTAGGCCAATAGGGGATGCTGGCGCATGATGCGCCACTCGTCCTCGTCCAGCGGTCCGGGCTTGAGCAGGATGTTATCCGGAATACCCATTTTGCCGATGTCATGCAAAATAACGCCGCGCCGGAAGTGCACCAGCTGTTCCTCGGTATAGCCCATCCGGCTGGCTAGCTGGGTTGCCAGGTCGGTGACGCGCCCGGAATGCCCCTGAGTTTCTTCGTCCCGC
>JACRAG010000498.1 GCA_016213455.1 Anaerolineae bacterium
CACCACCCAGAGAACGCCGGTATTTGGCTGCACTTCCCAGGCCGCCAGCCACAGCGTGCCGTTCACCTGCACCAGCCCAACCTGCTCGCCGGAAGGGAACTGCGCCATCAGCGCATCATCCGGCTCCAGACGCTGGAGCGACGATGGACCATCCGGCACAAATTCGTCCGGCAGCCTGGCCAGGAGGGCAGCCGTAACACGCAATTGATCCAACTCACCCTGCAGCGCGGTCGAAAGCGCCTGCATATCCTCGCGCAGCAGCCCATCTTCCAGACGAACATAACTGGAAAGCAGAAGCCCGGCTGAACCAAGCGCCATCACAATGGTCAAGACCAGGGTCGTGACCAGGACAATATAGATGGTCCGGCGCCGGATGGAAGACCGGTTGCGCGGGATCTGCGGCTCAGTGGGTACGGTACGAGAACTCATATAAGGTGGCCTGTTTTGCGGTTTTCTCTCAAAAATGACATTAATCTAATTGTCTTGTTGCAGGAAACAGGCCAGCTCAAATGGCGAAATCCTGGCGCGTAAGGGCGATTGCAGTATATGTCTGACTATTGAATTTTTATCCGGATATGCTCAAAATCACCTCCAGAAAGTGTCACTGCGCGATGCCGAAGGCTTTGCGAAGGCATCGAAGCAATCTCGCCTTGAATGGTTTGGAACTGTAACGAGATTGCTTCGGCGCAAAGCCGCCTCGCCAGGACATTTTAGGGGTATTCGCGAGAGCAAAATTCCATCATGCAATCGCCCTGCATGGCACGCAGAATTGCCGAGGCTTTGTGTTATATTATTGGCAGCATGATGAACTGGTCATTTTCTGCCTTTTCCATTCTGCAATTCTTCATCGCCCTTTCCACGCTCACCACCGCCATTGTGGCCTGGCAGCGGCGGGGGGTGGCGGGCAGCCGTTCGCTGGCGCTGGGCATGGCAGCCGTCACGCTTTGGGCGGTGATGACCGGGATTGAGACGGCTTCCACTTCTCTGGCAATTAAAATTTTGTGCTCCAAGGTCGCCTATATCGGGATCTGTTCCTCGCCGGTGTTCTACCTGCTCTTTATCGTGGAATACACCAACCAGGAACACCTGATCAACCGCCAGCGCCTGGTGCTCCTGTGGATTTTCCCCCTTTTGACCATGCTTGTGGCAGCCACCAACGACCTACACCTGTGGTTGTGGAATTCCTTTACCCCCATCGCGGGCACCAATCTGATCTTATACGGCCACGGCCCGTGGTTCTGGCTGAATGTGGTTTACGTATATTCGCTGCTCATGGCTGGCATCCTGCTGCTGGCGCGAGCCGTCATTCGTTACCCCATGCAGTACCGTCCGCAGTTGTTGATGCTCTCGCTGGGTCTGCTCTTTCCCTGGTTGGGCAACATCATTTACATCCTCTATCTCACGCCCGGAGAGGACATGACCACCGTGGGCTTCGCGTTGAGCGGCCTGTGCCTGCTGCTGGCGCTTTTCCGCCAGGGCTGGCTCGACCTCGTGCCGGTAGCCCGCGAACAGGTCGTCGAATGGATGGACGACGGGCTGATCGTGCTGGATGACAGCGAGCGCATTGTGGATATCAACCTGGCGGGACGGGTGCTGCTCGGGCAGATGACCCGCACGCTCAACCCGCTCGAAACAGGCTGGGTGGGCCTGCCGGCAATCCGCATCGCCGAAGCCTGGCCGGATTTTGCCAGCCACTACCCTTTCACCGGCGAAGCGCATCACGAATTGACCCTGCAGGCTGCCGGAAAGATCCGCACCATCGACATGCGCGTGACCCTGCTGGCCAATCGCTCGGTCAGCCGCAGTGGAAAAATGATCCTGCTGCACGATATCACCCAGCTCAAAGCCGTGCAAATGGAAGCGGAGCGCGCCCGCGCCGCAGCCGAAGCGCTTTTCCGTATCGGCAACGCGCTCAGCTCAGCGCCCAGCCTCGCCGAAGGGCTGCGCCAGGTGGCTGACCAGACCGGCTTTCTGGTGGAATGTGACGGCGGGCTTGTGATGGCGCGCCTGCACGATGAACTGGTCTTGCAAACCTGTTGGGGTCTTTGTGATGCCGTCAAGGACCTGACCATTCCTTACACGGATGGCATGCCATTTGAGCAGGTGCAGGAACAGCTCGACCATACACTCGACCAGTTCCACACCGCGGGTGGGACGCGCCTGATCCTGCCGGTGATCTATCAGGGCAGTCCTGCCGGCCTGCTCGCACTGGGCCGCCGGAACGACCAGCCCTTTTCCGACAGCGAACGGCATTATGCCACCAGCCTGGCCGACCAGATTTCCATCGCCTTCGAAAATGCGCGCATTCTCGGTCAACTGCAAGAAATGGCCATCACCGATGGCCTGACCGGCCTGTACAACCGCCGCCATTTCTTTGTCCAGAGCGAGAATATCTACCAGCACAGCCTGCGCTATCACGAACCGTTCTCGATCCTGCTGCTGGACGTGGATCACTTCAAGGGGGTCAATGACCGGTACGGTCATCAGGCCGGCGACGAAGTGCTGCGGCGCATTGCCCAGACCTGCTTGAGCGTCATCCGCCGCATCGATATCATTGGACGCTACGGCGGCGAAGAATTTGTGGCTGCCCTGCCCAATACCGACCTGAAACATGCCCTGCTGGTGGCGGAACGCATGCGCGCCGCGGTGGAAAACAACGCCTTCTCCTACAACGAACAGCGCGGCATCCGCGTCACCGCCAGCATCGGCGTGAGCGCCATGCAGGTTACAGGCGAATCGATTGAACACATCCTGGAACGCGCCGATCAAGCCCTGTATGCCGCCAAACAATCCGGGCGCAACACGGTACGCGGACTGCAAACCGGCCCCGATGCACCCCTGCCCCCCGTGCCGG
>JACRAG010000500.1 GCA_016213455.1 Anaerolineae bacterium
GTCGCCACCGCACAGGGTGATCGGTTCGGCAACCATGGCACGCATCCGGGCATATTCGCGCAAGGCGCCGATGGCGTTGATGGCGCGGTCGGGAGCGCCGTAGGCAGGGATGCCGTTATCCACCAACCAGGCCATGGCTTTTTCGGAGCGCTCACCGCCAACGAAGGAAACCACCACGGGTTTTCCACTGACACCGGAATCATCGAGAGCGGCTTTGATCGCCTTGGCAATTTCCAATGGATCTGTCACGGCGGTTTCACAATACAAGACCGCGAGACCGTCCACCCAGGCGTGCGCGTAAGCGAATTTGATCGCATCGTGGTACCAGTCATTGCCAGCCATACCGGTCAGGTCAACCGGGTTCTTGGCAGAGCCGAACTCGGGCATGTGTTTCTTGAGTTCAGCCTGGACTTCTGCGGGGGCGAATTTCAGAGGGAGATCATAGCGTTCCGCGGAGTCAGTCGCCAGCACGCCAACGCCACCACCGTTGGTGATGATGAGCAGATTGTCGCCGTACATGGGGGGCTGGATGGAAAGAGCCAGGGTGCGATCGAACAGGTTATCAAGATCACTGGCCTGAACCACACCGGCCTGCGAGAAGGCGGCGCCGTAAACCTTGGCTGCACCCGCCAGGGAACCCGTGTGAGAGGCAGCGGCTGCCGCGCCATGCGCAGAAACGCCGGCTTTGAGGGCGATGATGGGTTTGGTTGTTTTACGCGCCACATCAATGAAGCTGCGGCCATTCTTGAAGCCTTCAATGTAGAGGGTGATGCAGGATGTGCTGGGGTCGTCATTCAACCACTCGATGATATCGGCGAAATCCAGGTCGGACATGTTGCCGATGGAGATGAGTTTGTCGAAACCCACGCCGCGGGTGTAAGTGGAGGCGTCGATGGCGATCAACAATGCGCCGGACTGGCTGATGAGGGTGGCTTTGCCGGGCAGGGGCAGATAAGGCGCGAAGGAGGCGTTCATCTTCTCGGAGTTGGAGAGCACACCCACGATATTGGGTCCGAGAATGCGCATGCCTTTTTCGTGAGCCATGGCAACGATCTGATCCTCGAGTTCGCGTTTACCAACTTCACTGAAGCCGGAGGTAATGATAATCAGGCCTTTGACGCCCTTCTTGCCACATTCTTCGATGGCCTGCGGGACAACTTTTGCCGGGATGGTGATGACTGCGGCGTCCACTTCACCAGGGATCTCCGTTACGGAAGCATAGCACTTCAATCCCATGATTTCGGTTGCAGAAGGATTAATGGGATAAATGGTGCCGGTGAAGCCCTGTTTGACAAGGTTCTCGAGTACGGTGTAACCGATTTTGCCGGGGGTTGCAGAAGCACCAACAACCGCAATTGCTTTCGGGTGCATGATGCCATCTAATGCTGAAGTGTTCACTGTTTTCCTCCAAATAGTATCGTCATCAGACGTTGGTTCGAGACATTTTTGTTAGGTCGTTGTCAAAAATATTTTAAACACTTTTTATGACCTAAAAGTAACTAATATCCTGGAAAATCATCCTAGATTGTGCCAACTTTATATGACAGACAATTTGACGAGCCATCTGAATTGATTTTCACTGAGCGGGTTCGATGGTGACGATATCGCCAAATCCATTGATGGATAAGTTCCAGATGCTGCCAATGACAGCCTGGTTGAAAAGGGATTCGTCGGTGGTGGTCAACGATTTGGTTTTTCCCTCCACCTCGAACACGATTGTGAATGATTGGGATCTGTCACCCAGGCGTTGATTTTCGGAGGTCTGGTAGGACGGCCAGACTGGCGAAGAATTGGATCCCTGTTCAACCAGATCCTGTACGACTGCCCATTCCTCGACCTGGTAACGGCAATAGTCTGCGTATACTTCATAGGCGCAGTCCTGTACTACCTTTCCAAAGCCGGTGCCTTCATCGACCGTGTACGGCGTACCGCAGACCTCAACAGCACCGGGAACAGAGTCTTGAACCGTCTCTCGGTAGCGTTCCTCGCAGGAGATCAACTTGGCGCCGGCTGGCAGCTCGTCGCGCCAATCTTGTTTTTCTACCGGGCCAAATTGCTCCAGCGCAACAACGGATCGCCACGACCGGTCGGCTACTGTGCCTGTCATAGAATTGCTTCGGAAAAGCGAAAGAATGATGCAGACAATGACAATAAGCCCAACTGCGCCCAAAACCCAAACAATGGGTGATATTTTCCGTCCAGTTACTGGTTGAGGCGGGGATGCCGGTTGAGGTTCGTGACCCGGCAATGGCGCGCCGCAGCGCGAACATCTTGCGTTGGCTGGGGGATTTTTTTCGCCGCAGGCAGCGCACGTCACGTCTGGGACTGGGTCATTCCGGAAAGCGCCGACTACCTGTCCGGCTGCGCGTTGTTTGCCCTCGGCGAGGTTAGCGCCGCAGTTTGTGCATACCTGTGTGTTCGCAGGGTTGCGCGCTCCGCAATAACCACAGTGAATATCGGGTGCAGCTTTGGCTTTTTCGATGGTGGCTTCGTCTTTGATCACTTCCGTTGTTGCTGGCTGGACGAAATCTACATCGGCCGGTTGTGCTGCGCCGCAAGAGACGCATACTTTAACGTCGCCCGGATTACGTGTCTGGCAGTTGGGGCATTTCCATACCAGTTTGACAAAACCGACGACTTTTTTTGCCATGTGCGCTCCAAATATTAGAACAATTCTGTAGTTATTATAAAGTGAAACAGTGGGTTTTCCCACAGTTTCGTTAGATATCGCCAGAGCTATTCGCAAAGTCTGCGATTTACCAAAAATCTATCTCCACGGCTTCGCCGCAGCCCCGTCCTGAAAGGGTGCAGAGCAAGAATTGGGGTGTTGAGCCGACCATTGGTCGGGTCAACACCCCAATTTTGTCAAGTTACTTTGCGAACAGTCGTGCGAATAACGATTCGACTGTCAGTGATTGCTACTTAAGCATCGCCTGCATCATCTGTTGGATGCGTTCAATCATGGTCGCAGGGTTGGGGTGAAGACCTTCGATCAAAAGGGCATTTTCATAAATTTGTTCCACGATCAAGGCGCGGCGGGGATCCTCTGCGGTAAGGTCGAGCAGACCGGTGATGAGTTGGTGGTCAGGATTGATTTCCAGAACCTTTTCAGGCTCATCAAACTCCTTCTGCAACAGCCGATATACCCGTTGCATTTCGGGCTGAGTCGATCCGTCTTTGTTCACCAGGCGTGCCGGGGAATCGGTCAGGCGATCCGTGGAGCGAACATCGACGACTTTATCGCCCAGCAGGTCTTTGAACAGGGTGATGAGGGCATCAATCTTCTCCGGAGATTGCGTGATTTGTGGTTCGTCAGGAGTGGTCTCTCCACCTTCGGGTTTTTCAGCGGTAGCGCCAGCAAGAGGGTGGTCTTTATACTGCTGCAGAGCCAGTACCACAAAAGCGTCGATCGGGTCAGAAAGGAGCAGCACATCAAAACCTTGCTTGCGATACAGGTCGAGATGTGGGCTGCGCATCAGAGAGCGTTCGTCTTCACCTGTCAGGTAATAGATTTTGTTTTGCGAGGGCTTCATCTCGGCAATGTAATCATCCAGCGAGCGCAATTCGCCTGGGTGATTGAGGCTTGAGAAGCGCAGCAGCGGCGAAAGATTGGATAGGTTCTCACGGTCCGATGCGATGCCTTCTTTGACGAATCTCCCCGACGCTTTCCAGAACTTTTCGTAGGTTTCTTTCTTGTTTTGCGCCAGGTCTTTGAGCAGATCGATGACACGGTTGGTAATCAGGCGCTTGAGCTGCGGAATGATGCGGGAGGCTTGCATGGTCTCACGGTTGACATTTAAAGGAATATCCTCGGAGTCCACCACACCCTGGACAAAGCGGAAATATTCGGGAAGGAGATCGCGGCAATATTCCTGGATCAACACTTTACGAGCATACAGCTTGATCCCGTCTTCCTTGCGAAGGGAGAAGAAAGACTTTTCGGTGTTTTCGGGAATGAAAAGCATGGCGTAAAGCTGCACGGGAGCATCGACATTCATATGCGCATAGGCAACGGGTGCAGTGAAATCCAAAGTGAATTGCCGGTAAAAATCGTGCACCTGTTCTTCGGTCACTTCGCGTGGGCTTTTGCGCCAGATGGCGGTTACCTGGTTCACCTGATCTGCATTTTCTCCCAGGTAGATGGGGTAGGGCACAAAATCGGAATGGCGCTTCACAATCTCCCGAATGCGGTACTCTTCCGTAAAGTCCGCTGCGTCTTCCTTGAGCTTAATTTTTATGGTTGTTCCGCGCGCCAATTCTTCTGAGGCACGAATCGTAAAGGTTTCCTCGCCTTCTGAATACCAGACAGCCGCCTGGCTTTCTTTTTGATAGGAGCGCGAGGTTACCTCGATCCATTCGGCAACCATGAAAGCTGCATAGAAACCTACGCCGAACTGCCCGATGAGGTTGCTGACGGCGCCTTTCTCCTGGTTGGCGGCTTCAAGGAATGCACGCGCGCCGGAGTGGGCGATGGTGCCCAGGTTTTCAGCCATTTCTTCGGCTGTCATGCCAATGCCATTGTCACGAATGGTCAACAGGCGTTCGTCTTTATTGACCGAAATCCAGATGCCGGGTTCGGCATCCGGTTCAAGCACATCGCGGTTGGTCAGCATCTCAAAATCCAGACGGGTTAAAGCGTCGCTGGCATTGGAGATCAATTCTCGCAAAAATACTTCACGTTCTGAATACAAGGAATGGATCAGGATATTCAGAAGTTGGCGGGTTTCAGCTTTAAAAGGGGTTGGTTTCTTGAAAGGTATTTTGGCAGCCATAATTCCACCTGTTCGATTGGATTTTCCGACATTAACTATAAACCCAAAAGATAAGAAAAATATAAACGCTGCCGGGCACCCCGGCAGCGTTTACTCTGATCATTTTGGGTGGCTCTATTGGGCGAAAACGGTCTGGTCCTGGCGGACGAGAACATAAGGCGTCTGGATGGGGCCGATGGTGGGGAGGAGAATATTGGTGATTTCGGCATCATACAGGGCTGTGTAAGCCTCGCGCGCGATCTCCAGATATTTGCGCAAGTCTGCTGACGTGGCCATGCGGATTTTCCCCTTGATTAGAAATGAGCCAACCTGGCAGGTAACAGGTTCCATCTTTCGGTTCATTTCGGTTGGGTCAAAATCGACCGGGTCTTTGCCAGGTGGCGCAATGTGAAAAGCCAGCACTTGCGAAATGGACAGGTTGACTTCCGTATAAGTGATGGGTTTGATTAATTGCGCCGAGGTGGTGATCAGGCTGCGCGCTCGATGTAGGGCAATACGATCAGGCGCGGCATTGGTGCGAAGCCAGGTGCTGACACGGATCATGTTCTTGGTTACGACTTCGCCCCAATACAAAGAGCTGTTCGTGTAAACCATCACCGAGGTGGATTTCTCGTCCGGGCCAACCGGGATGGGGTTGGCGGTCTGGTTGCTGGCGTCCATTGAGCCCCCTTTTGATTACTTCTGATAGCGTTGTTTGATGGCAGGAATCAGATATTCCGCGAAGGCTTTCTCCTGGTCATAATCCGGCGACCAACCCCAATCGCGGCGAGCTGCATTGTCGTCAACATCAGCAGGCCAGGAATCCACGATGCGCTGCCGGCTGCGATGGGGTGCGTAGTCGATTTTCGCGGATGGGAAGGATTGTGTCACCATCCGGCGAATCTCTTCTGCGGAAGGACTGAAGCTGGTTACATTATATACCGATTGTGAAATTGACGCTCGTGGTGCGTCGTGAAGAAGGATCAAGGATTTGATGGCATCCGGCATCGCCATGAATGGGAGCCGTGTATCGGGGCGAACAAAGCACTCATATTCCAATCCCTGAGCCGCATGGTGCAGCATTTCGGGACCGTAATCGCTGGTGCCGCCGGTCGGGGTGGTGTCGGCGCTGATCAA
>JACRAG010000495.1 GCA_016213455.1 Anaerolineae bacterium
CCCGGCGCGCGTAAACGCATTCTCACCCCGGTGGCGCGCGGCGCGGTCAATTCCAGCCTGGGCATTGTCGCCATGGTGGGCATGGCGGTGATCATGTCCAACACGGGCATGACCAACCTGCTGGCTGAAGGGCTGGGGCGCAGCTTTGGCCCGGCTTTTTACCCGGTGGTGGCGCCTTTCCTGGGGGCGTTGGGCGCGTTCATCACCGGCAGCAACAACAATTCCAATGTGCTCTTTGGCGCGCTGCAGATGCGCACGGCTGAACTGTTGGGGTTGAGCGTGCCGCTCATCCTGGCGGCCCAAACCGCAGGCGGGTCATTGGGGTCGGTGCTGGCGCCTGCCAAGGTGATCGTGGGCTGCTCCACGGTCGGATTGGGTGACAACGAGTCGGTGGTGATGCGTCCGATCCTGCTGTACGGGTTGTTCCCCATCGCGGGTGTGGCGGTGCTGACGATCATCTTTTTGACGCTGGGGGTGTGGCCATGAACGCAAAGAAACCCAACTGGATGAAGAAAAACAAGCTGACGCTTCAATCCGCGGCGCTCACGGCGGCGGTGCTCGCGCCATTCGGCATGTATGCCGCGGCGCAGGCGGCCAACCCGCTGCTGGGTTGGGCCAGCTTTGTCGTGTTTTGCGCAGCCATGCTGCTGACCTTCCTGGTCAGTTGATCTCAAGCAGGAAGCCAGGTCCTCCAGGACGAGTCGCCGGGATATCCATCCTGTCCACACTCAAAATAAGAAAACTGGATGAAAGAAACCGGAAGTGCTGCGGAACGATGATCGCCGCAGCACTTCCGGTTAATTCACCTACTATTTGCCCGTAAACCCTGTTCCAGCCCGGGCGGATTTTAGTATTTTTCCCAGTGTACGCGGTCTTCACGATACTGTGTGCGGGGCGGTTTTTCTTCCTGCGGGAAACCCACCAGCACCACGCCCAACGGGATGATAGTCGCGGGCATTTTCAACACTTCCTGCACGTCGCGCACCCGGTCCGCGACCGGATAAACGCCCGTCCAGACGGTGCCCAACCCCATGCCGGTGGCAGCAATCAGCAGATTTTCCAGCGCCGCCGACCAGTCCTGCACCCAGTAAGAGCCGGTGGGTTCGTTGTGGGCGCGTTCGGGGTCGCCGCACACCACCACCGCAGCCGGAGCTTTGTAACGACCAAAGGGCAGCACGGCCTGCAGTTCGCTCATCGATTCGGGGCGGGTGACCACCACGAACTCCCAGGGCTGTTTGTTCACGGCAGACGGGGCCGCCATGGCGGCGCGCAGCAGGTCAATCAGCATTTCGGGTGGTACAGGTTCGTCCTGGTATTGGCGGATCGAGCGGCGTTTAAAGATCGTGTCGAGTATGTCGGACATGGTTGCCTCAGTTGTGGGATGAAAAGCGGTACCCCAAGTTTACCCGTTTTTTGGCAGGCTGGATATGGATTCGGGCGCATTGCTCAAGGCTTTCACAAAGCCAAAAAACCTTTGCCCCATCTCCCGCCCCTAGACTGGGGCGGGCCGGGGTGGGGTTGACTATTTGGAAACTCTGGCGCATTGCTGGTATGAAAATTCGTCCTTACAGCGGTTGACTCTCGTGCACGTCTTGGATACAGTATGATTATGTCCGCATGGTTCAGGGGAGCTTACGATGCATCTAATCCACGAAGATAGTCTGGCAGGCACACTGGATGAAATCAACCAGGTGTATTTCTACGGACAGCCGCTGCTCTACGAGCAGCGCGAACAGGCTGCGCACTGGATCGCGGCGCGCGCCGGCAAGGCTGGTTCGTACTGTGGGATGCCTGCGCCCACCGAACACGACCGGGCCACAGATGTCCTGCTCTTTACCGGTGAGACGATTACCACCGGGGCGGGCAAGGCGCATATTTTGGGTGAAGAAAGCCTGCGAGCCATGCGCCTGCTGGGGGTCGATCCGGCGGTTCAGCAGCACGCCGCGGCGGGGATGCTGGAACGCCTGGAAGTGTCTGCTGAAAGTCCTCGATTCACCGGAGGATACTGCTGCGGTACCTGCACGGCGGCGTTGATGCGCAACCTGAGCGCGGGCGGTTTAGGCAGCCGCAGCGCAGATTTCCTGCCCGGCGCGCTGCGCTACCTGCGCCAGGTGCGCCATGAGGGCAAATGGCGCTTCTTTCCTTTCTATTACACCCTGCTGGCGCTGCTGGATGTTCCTCTGGATGAAGCCCGCGAAGAACTGCTTTATGCGGCGCCTGCCATGCAGCGCAGCTATGCGCGCTTGAAAAGCAATGAAGGTTATGCGCCGCGCCGGCGCGCCGTGCTGGAGCGGGCATTGGCCTGCGTTTAAATTTATTCAGTACCCGATTATGATCGATTGGATCGATGCGCGGCTGGGTCATTCGATGAAGGCTGCCCAAATTGCATTGATTGATAACAGAGGGAACGTGTAAGCAGGGAGACGGTTTGGTTTTATGCCTTTGCATTGGATGGATGTCAAAACCGTATCGTTCAACAGCCTGACCTTGCTGGAACGCGTGCAGTTGGGCTGGCTGCCGGGATGGCTGCCGGAGCCGGAGCTGGCGGTGGCGCTGCGCGCCAATCCGA
>JACRAG010000056.1 GCA_016213455.1 Anaerolineae bacterium
AATCGCGACCGTGTTGGATGCCATGCATCCGGAAGGCTATTGGGTGCGTCCGGGGCATGGGTATACCGCCAAGTACCGCAGTACCGTATGGGCAATGATCCTGCTGGCGCAGTTGGGCGCGTCCATCGTGGAAGACGACCGCATCCGGACGGCCTGCAATTATCTGTTCGAGCATAACATGTCGGCAAACGGCCAGTTTTCCACATCGGATGCGCCTTCCGGCACAGTCGATTGCTTGCAGGGCAACCTGTGCGCGGCGTTGTTGGATTTGGGCTGCGATGACCCCCGCCTGGAGAAGGCCATTGATTGGATGGCGCGCAGTACCACCGGCGAAGGGGTGGCTCCGTCATCCGAGAAGCAGGCTGTGCTGCGCTATTATGCTTATAAAAGTGGCCCGGTGTTTGAATGCGGCGTGAACAATGCCCGGGCCTGCGCCTGGGGCGGCGTGAAGGTGATGTTGGCGTTCAGTAAACTTCCGGCGCAGCGGCGCACGCCGTTGGTCAACCAGGCCATCCGGCTGGGCGTCGATTTCCTGTTCAGTGTTGACCCGGCGGATGCTACCTACCCGACCCGGATCGAATCCAAACCCAACCGGAGCTGGTGGAAGTTTGGCTTCCCGGTGTTTTATGTCACCGATCTGCTGCAGAATGTGGAGGCGCTGGCGCGCCTGGGGTATGGACAGGATCCACGCCTGGCGCGAGCCGTCCAGTTCATCGAGGGGCAGCAGGACCCGGACGGGCGCTGGCGTTTGGAATATGATTACGCCGGCAAAACCTGGTTGGATTTTGGTCCGAAACATGTGCCCAACAAATGGGTGACCCTGCGGGCAGCCCGCGTGTTGAAAAACATCTGGGGGTGATGCGCGCATGGGATCGAATTTTGTGATAGCAGGAGATTGTCCATATGCAATGCGATCAAGGCTACAATAACGCCATGATTCATCCTTCCAATCCCAATGTTTTTCCTGCCGGTGAACTACGCTGCGTGTTTTTAGGCGAGGAAGACCTCCCGGCGCTGCAGCGCTTCTTTGAAGCCAACCCGGAATACTTTATTGCCGTTGAAGGGCAGCCGGCAGGCCCGGAGGCTGCCCATGAAGAATATTTGAGCGAACTGCCGCCGGATTGCAGCTTTGGTGAAAAATGGCTGCTGGGATTTGTGGATGGCGCAAACGGGTTGGCGGGTATGGCCAGCCTGGTGAGTGATTTTCTCGCGCCAGGCGTGTGGAACCTCGGATTGTTCATGCTGGCAACCAGCCGCCATGGGCGTGGTGAGGCGGCACTTCTCTACCGGGCGCTGGAGGCGTGGACTGCGCAAAACGGGGCGCGGTGGCTGCGCCTGGGCGTGGTGGCAGGGAATGTGCGTGCCGAGCGTTTTTGGGAGAAGATGGGCTTTGTCGACGTGTGCCGGCGCGAGGGCGTGAGCATGGGATGCCGGATCAACGCCATTCGCTTCATGATGAAGCCGTTGGCTGGCGGCACTACCACAGATTATCTCGCCCTGGTTGAGCGGGACAGGCCCCGGGTATCAACGGGCGCATCAAGTTAAGGGTGTTCTTTGCCTGTAGGAAAATACTTTTGTCGCCGAACCATTCAGCTCACCATTTGTTTATGGTCGAATATCGCAGCGAGATCGAGCGGGCTGTATCCGCCGGGCTTAGGCGCCACTGGCGGATGGATCGCCTGGTAGATCTGCGCGATTTGGCCTGCCACCCGGCAGCCATCCTGTCTGGAGAGGGCTACGCTGTGTTTGTGAAATTCAGCAACGCGGCGCACGGCCTGGAACAGTTTGAGGTGGAACTGGCCGGACTGCGTTATCTCGGTCAGCATGCCGGGGTGCTGACACCGGTTTGCGTTGCAGCGCTGCCGGTGGATAGCGGGTCGCTGCTCATCCTCGAGGCGGCGGAGGCGGTGGAGCGGGATCCGCAAGCATGGCGGCAGATCGGTCAAACGCTGGCGCGCATTCACCTGGTCAAAGGCTCAACCTGTGGTTTTGATCGCCAGGGTTTCTTTGGACCGCTTTATCAGGATAACCGGCCGCTGGCTTCGTGGAGCGAATTTTTCGCCGAGCGGCGTCTTTGGCCACGCCTGATGGGCGCCATTGATTCGGGACACCTGTCATCCGGATTGATCAATAAATTGGAACGGTTGATCCTGCGCCTGCCTGATTTTTGCGGTCCCGACCCTGTGCCTTCACTCCTGCACGGAGACGCGCAACAGAACAATTACATATCCACAGCACACGGCGCGATGGTGATTGATCCGGCGGTGTGTTACGGTCACCCGGAATTTGACCTGGCCTTTGTCGATTATTTTCAGCCCGTACCGCCGGCGGTGTTTGAAGGATACCGGGAAATCTTGCCCATTGATGCAGGGTTTACGGAGCGCAAAGCCTTATGGCGGATCTATGGCTATCTGGCGGCTGTGACGGTGGAAGGCGGCGAGTATATCCGCATGCTCACGGATGCGGTCGATCAATACATCCGATGAGTAAACGGGATTTTCTCACGCTGTGATTGGATTGGCCGGTCGTGCCAGCGCAAAGGAAGCTTGAAATTGCTCCCTCGCTTGTTCGATATCGAACCACTGGCGGGGACAGGTCATCGGCATTCCTTTCTACTTTCAGAAAAGGTAAAACCCCATCAGTCCGGCAGCAGCCGCAGCAGGCGTTTTTCGATGCCCTCGATAAACTCGGTGGTTTTGGCTTTCCAGGCCGGATTGGGGTCGTTGAGGATGAAATTGGCCAGGCCCAGTCCGCGCGCCGCGATGACGGAGTCAATTTCGCCGGGACGGCGCTCGGGCCAGGGGCTGCGGCGGATGTAGCCGGATTGAAATGCGGCGCGCTGCTGTGCGAAGGTTTCGTCATCAAAGTAATACAGGGTGGTGGCGATATCTTGCACCGGCCAACCCAGCATCAGGTCTTCAAAATCAATCGGGGAGAGCACCCCGCGCGCATTGCGTACATTCCATTGGTGCAGGTCGCCGTGCAGGATGCGCATGGGCTCACCGCTGGTCTGCAGCCGGTCGATGGAATCCTGAGCCCAGGCAACGGCTCGCTCAAAAACGGCTCGCCGGCCTGGCGGAAGGAGGTGGGCAAAGGCCTCGTCAAACAGGACGACCGGTTCAGGGAAAGGGAAGACACGATCGAAACGCAGCAGCGCAAGCCCGGCGGGCGGCTGGTAGGTCAGGGCGTGGGCGTGCAGACCAGCCATCAACTCACCCAGGCCGGCGATATTCTCCAGGGTCATGGCCTCGGCCAGGTCGCTGCCGGGAACCCAGGAAAACACGGCACATAGGCGCGGTTCGGGGACGCCGGTTGCGGCGGCTTCCACCACGAGTGCACCATCGCGTGCGGGCAGTGGGCGCGGCACGCTCAGGGTGGTGTCGCGCGCCAGCGCCGCCAGCCAATCCATCTCCGCGGCGACGTGTTCACGGGTGTGACCGCCTTCCGGCAAGGAGATCCGCAGAATGGCTTTTCGCCGGTCGCGGGTATCCACGCGAAAAATGCCGTTCATGTCATTGGTGATCAGGCGCAGCTGCGTAACATCCAGGTCGTAGAAGCTGAGCGCATTCCAGGCGAGCCGGCGCAGGCGACGGGCCTGACCGGATGTGGTGAGGGTGGTGTAGGATCTCATGCGCGTCAATCTTTCGGTGAGAAGTGGTGTGTTGTAGTGTGGGTCAGCGGCGGCGGCAGTTAAAAATATTCGTGCATAAAGGGCAGCAGGCGAGGAAACATCTGCCTGAGCAGAACCTGTAGTTCGGGCGTTGGGTCTCCCCAATCACGCAGAGAGAAATCCTGCGGGTCATGCGTCCCTGAGATAAGTGCGCTGAGACCCTGGATAGTCAGACGGCAATCCGGCTGCGATGTTCGGGACACCCGCAAGCTGCCCAGGTGCGCCTCAAACAACCAGGTCCCTTCGTTCCACGGGCATAGCGGGTCGCTAATTTGGGCCGAAAAGCTGCCTGGTCCCACATTCATTCCCCCAATTTTTTCCACATCCAGCACCCGGCACATCGCGGGGCGGGGTGGCGCTTCTATTTGGATCTGCAAGTCTGCCTGCCAGGTTTCAGGGTATTCGCCGGCTGGCAGCCAGATTTCAGCCCGGTCACACTGGTCAATGTGGCGGGCAATCCAGTTGAGCAGGAGATAGCGTGCGCGGCTGGTTTGGTAATAGAAGCGGGTCGCAAAAAATTTGAAGCGGGTCGGTTCATCCCCTTGATTGCTGTAAAGCATCAGGCCTTCCACCTGGTCACCGAATTTCGCCAGCGCCATCCACTGCCGGTTGCGATTGGCGGCTGCGCGGTCGCCAACGTCGAAAAACCCCATGCCATGGCAGGTCAGCCGCATGGCGGTCAGGTACTCCCGGTAGGCGTCGAAACCATCGCCGATGAGATGAAGTTCAATCGCGCCGCCTGTTTCAAGTTTCAACAATGGCTGCAACGCAGCCGGCGCGAAACGGACAATCTTGGTCAAAGGAAAGGCGACATAGCCCATGCGTTCATAAAAGGACTCACTGAAGGGGTACAGGTTAGTAAAGGCTTTTTGGTTTTCCCTTGCGGATTTCAGCAGGCTGGCAATCACCTGGCGGCAGGTCCCCTGGCGCCGCACCTGGGGTTGGGTGGATACCCCCCACACGCCTGCGGCAGGGAAAAGAGCGCCGCGCAGGTTTTGCGTCATGGCTGTGGCAGCTGCAATGGAGATGGGCTGATCTCCCTCAAACATGGCGTGGCAGCTGACGCCCTGGCGCTGGCGCACAACGGCGTCCCATTCCTCTTTATCGCCAAAGGGTGGTGAAGCATGCAAGGAATATTGGTTTAATGCATAGAGAGCGTCTAGCATCTCCTGTCCCTGCAAAGCGCGGATGGATGTGGTCATAGCGGTTCCTTACTCAGATCCGATGCAGATCCTTTGGTGATTTCCCAATCCCACGGGAATGTGGAAGGGCAATGTTGTTAATTTTCTGATAGGTTCAAAGGCAAACGTCTCTATTTATTATGTCATAATTGGGCACGCATGGGACGATATTTGTGACGAAAGGATGACAGGATGAATTTTGCTGCAGTGATTGGCGCGATGGAGCAGGTATTCAAAGATGTTCCTTTTGGCATCGAGCATACCAACCGGGTGTTGCGCAATGCGGAGATGATCATGGATGGCGAAAGCACCCCGGAAGAAACACGCGTGATCGTGTTGCTCGCGTCGATCCTGCATGATATCGGTGCGGTGGAAGCGCAGCGCAAGCATGGCTCCATGGCGGGTCACCTGCAGGAGATCGAGGGGCCGCCCATTGCGCGGGAAATTCTGAACGGGGCGGGCGTGGATGCGGCGATGGTAGAACGTGTATGTTTCATTGTGGGCCATCACCACTCACCGGAGAAGATTGACGGTATCGATTTCCAGATTGTGTGGGAAGCCGACACCCTGGAGGCTTTGCTGCATGGCTCCGAGCGCAGCGACCCGGCAGCATTGCTGGAAAAAGTTGAGGGGAATTTTCGCACCAGCTCGGGAAGAAAGCTGGCGAAAGAATGTCTTGGTTTATTGTGACAAAATTAGCCTAAATTCATTGGATATTACTCGAAAATTTGTGCTATGATGGAGTTGTCGTATCCGTCATTCGCACCAGGAGGTCGAGCAAATGCCAAAAATTACCCCATTCTTGTGGTTTGACCATCAAGCGGAGGAAGCCGTAAATTTTTACACTTCCCTGTTCAAGAATTCGAAGATTATCTCCTCTTCAAGGTTTCCGGATGCCAGGCCTGAGGCGCAGGGTTCAATCTTATCCATAACCTTTTCGATCGACGGGCTGGAAATGACCGCTTTCAACGGTGGACCCTATGACCAGTTCAATAATTCCATCTCGCTTTTTGTGAACTGCGATAATCAGGAAGAAGTGGACCGGTTGTGGGCTGCGCTTTCTGAGGGTGGTGAGGAGCAGCAGTGCGGTTGGGTCAAAGACCGCTATGGGCTGGTCTGGCAGATTGTACCAACCCTGTTGATGAAGCTGATGGGTGATCCGGACCCGGTCAAGGCACAGCGGGTTACCGCAGCCATGCTCAAAATGGTCAAGTTGGACTGTGCTTTGCTTCAACAGGCTTACGATCAAGCCTGAGCAAGCATACCCCAATATCATTACCTTCGCCATGGGAGCACTCCGTGGCGATTTTTTTTGCTTCCAGGATCGATTCCTGGTTGCGCCACCAGGCCGATCAACACCGCTGGGAGATTCGAGTCTGTATAAACATTGTACAAACTTGTTACACAATGACGGCTGTGGGGTAAACTCAGTTTCGAAGACATCATCTAAGAAATCAGGCAATCATGGCGAAAAACAAGCAATTGAATTTCAATCGAAATGCTCCAGACCTGACCCTGCAAGACACATCAGGCCAACCGGTGCAGCTCTCCAGTTTGTGGGCTCAGCGCCCGCTGCTGCTGGCTTTCACCCGTCATTTTGGCTGCACACAATGCAAGGAAATGTTGGAGGAGCTGGTGGCTGGACGGGAGCGCATCACCCAGGCCGGGTTGGACATCGCGGTTGTGATGCAGGGCACGCCGGAAGCGACCGCGAAATTTGCGCAGCAATTTGCGCAAGGGCTGGTCTGCCTGGCCGATCCGGAGCGCAAGGCGTATGAAGCCTATGGGTTGGAACGCGGCAACCTGTTCCAGACTTTCCTGAACCCCAAAGTCTGGTCGGCGATTTCACGCTCCCGCAAAAAAGGTTACGCCGTCGAAGTGCCCCCGGAAGGGCAGGACGCGATGCAAATGTCCGGGACCTTTATCATCAGTCCCCAGGGGCGGATTGAATTGCCTTATTACTATGATCATATTGCAGACCATCCCCCACTGGAGCTTTTGCTGAATGGCGTGCTTTCCACGCGCTGGGACCAGCCCTTTGACGGCCCGGTCGGCACAGACACCACCCTCTCATCACGGAAGGTTGATTGAGTACCATGAAGAAAAATAACTTATGGATCGTTTGGATGGCTGTATCCATCCTGGTTTTATCGGCATGCAGCCCAAAGGCAGAACCGGCAGCAGCCATGGCCCTCCCGCAGGCCCCGCAAGAATTGATTGTGGAAGGACGTTTGATGCCGGTGAATTCGCTGGACCAATCCTTCTCCATTCCGGGTCAGGTCGCCGAGGTGTTGGTGAAAGATGGCGAAACGGTCAGCGTTGGCCAGGCACTGGCGCGGCTGCACAACAGCCCGGAAACCGAACTGGCGCTGGCGCGGGCTAAACAGGAAGCATTGTTGGCTCGCCAGAGCCTGGATAACCTGAGCGCCGGTGCGGATGTCGCCCTTGCGCAGGCCAGATTGGCTGTGCTTGATGCTCGCGACGAGCAGGAAACAGCGCAGAATCGCTTCGATGCCAACGATTCGGAAGAGAACCAGGCCCGGTTGGACCTGGCGAATGCCACGTTGAAGCAAGCTGAAGATTTGCTGGCAATGCTGGAGACCGGCGCCGGGATTGACCCGGATTTGAAAAGTGCTGCAGAAGCGCGCCTGGCCTCTGCCGGGGCGGCTCTAAACAGCGCCCAGGCTGCCATGGATGCGCTGGAATTGACGGCGACATTGGCAGGGCAGGTGGTGGACCTGAACCTGCAGGCGGGCGAGCGTGTGGCAGCCGGTCAGCCAGTGATGACCGTGGCGGATGCCAGCCAGTGGATTGTGGAAACCGACAACCTGACAGAGATCGATGTGGTCAATGTCAAGGTGGGTCAGAAGGCCAAAATCACCCTGGATGCGCTGCCAACACTCACGTTGGATGCTGAAGTGACGCATGTCACGGCGCGATATGCTGAAAAACGCGGTGATATCACGTACACCGTTACACTGGTTCTCAGCCAGACCGATCCAATGCTGCGCTGGGGTATGACGGCAGCCGTGGCATTCCTCCCGTAAGCGGGCAAGGAGAGCATGATGAAACAACTCCTGACCATTTCGGGATACCTGGCAGTCAAAGAAGTGTGGCGCAACCGCGGGCGCTTCCTGTTGGTCAGCCTGGTTATTGCGTTGATCACCCTGTTGGTGCTGTTTATCGCTGCGTTGGGCGAAGGGTTGGGTAACGGTAACCGTGAATACCTCGCCAAGCTGGATGCGGAAATGATTGTTTTTCAAGCCAAATCGGACTTCTTGATCCAGGCCAGCCGGCTGGGACGCGACCGTTTGGCTGCCATCCGGCGCGTGGAGGGGGTGGCGGATGCCGGAATGTTTGGCACTGCCAGCGCGACCGTGGTTTTGCCTGGAGATGTGGAGCCGTTGAAAGTGGCGCTGCTGGGTGTGGAGCCGGGGCACGCCGGTGAACCGCCGGTGACGCAGGGTCGCCAGCTCAGCACAGACCAGGCCAAGGAAGTCATCATTGACCGCAATACGGCTTTGCGCAGTGACCTGGCGCTGGGTGATCTGGTCAACTTGCGCGTGACGCAGGGCACCCAGGACGAGTTCTTCGAGCTGCGCGTGGTTGGGATCAGCGATGGGCGGCAATTTGCGCTGCAGCCATCCATCTTTGTGCCGTTCCAGACCTGGGAGCGGGTGCGCCCCAAGTAAGAGGCCGAGGTGAATAGTTCCAACGCGGTGGCGAACGTGATCCTGGTGCGCCTGACCAACCCGGAGGAGATCGATCTTGTGACGCAGCGCCTGACTGCGCAGGTCAAGAACATCGAAATTGCCACCAGGCAGACTGCCATTGAAGCGCTGCCGGGCTATTCCGCCCAACAGAGCACGCTCAATACCCAGGGAGGTTTCACCCTGTTCATCGGTGTGCTGGTGATCGGCGGCTTTTTCCAGATCCAAATTTTGCAAAAAGTGGCGCAGATTGGCGTGCTTAAAGCCATTGGCACCGCCAACCCGCTGGTGGCGGCGTCTTCGGTGATCCAGATTGTGGTGGTAACGGTGATCGGTGTGGCGATTGGCGGGCTTCTGGCGTACCTATTCTCTCTGACCTTCCCGCCGACGGTGCCCATCGTTTTCAACGGCACCACATCCCTCTTCGCGGTGATCGCGCTGCTGTTGATTGGACCGTTGGGTGGGCTGGCTTCCATCCAGTACGCGGTGCGCATTGAACCGCTGAAAGCATTGGGGTTATCTTCATAATGGCTACCATGACGACAACTTACGCTCTTGAAACTCGTTCGGTGGTCAAAACCTATCAGACCGACACGGGCACCATCCAGGCGGTGGACGATGTGTCCATCTCCGTGGCAGCCGGTGAGTTTGTCGCGCTGGTGGGCCCCAGTGGGTCGGGTAAAACCACCATGCTCTCCATCCTGGCGGCTCTACTGCAGCCGACTTCGGGGCAGGTGCTGTTGGACGGTGAGGACCTGGCAGGTATGGGGGATGTGGACCGGGTGGCGATGCGCCGCGAAAAAATCGGTTTCACGTTTCAGGCCAACAACCTGGTGCCGTATCTGAGCGCGGTGGAGAATGTGGAATTGATGCTGCGCCTGAACAATCGCCTGGACAAGACCGGCAAGCTGCGCGCCCGCGAGCTGCTGGCACGCCTGGGTCTGGGTGAGCGCCTGAACAACCTGCCTGGGCAGATGTCTGGCGGGCAGCAGCAGCGTGTGGCGATTGCCCGTGCGCTCATTCACAACCCCAGCCTGGTGCTGGCTGATGAGCCGACCGCCAGCCTGGATACCGAGCGGGCGTATCAGGTGGTGGAAACTTTCGCAGCCCTGATCCACGAGCAGAAGCGCGCCGGAATTATGGTGACGCATGACCTGCGCATGTGCGAATTTGTGGACCGCGTGCTGTTGATGCAGGACGGCAAGCTGGTGCGCACCTACACGGGACGGGAAGAGATCATGGAGCTGGTCAAAGGCGGACGGCACTGATCGATCCTCATCCAATGCAATAGGTTTGGTAACGCCCTGGGATACAACCTGGGGCGTTTTGTTATCAAGAAGCACTATAATGATTTAACATTTCGCTGGATCGCGTGATCCGGCAGCCTGTGTTCATGCAGATGGAGCGATCAGCCGCATGCCTGAAGATCTGCCGCAAATCACCATTCATTTATCCCGCCTTGGCAAGCCTGAACGGATCTATCGGGAAGGATTGGTCGAAGATGACGGGGTTCACCTGGTGACCTTTTCGCAAGTCCCGGAGGCGGCATCGCTGCGTCTATCCGACAAATTCCACAAGATGGGCAGGTTGAAACAGGGCCAGGTCATCGCTTCAGTGGCGAAACATCACTTTTACCGGGAATACTTCAGCATTCTGGAATATTGCGACCCGGCAGGCAGCGTGCTGGGTCATTACTGCGACATTGTGACGCCTTTGCGGCGCAGCGGCAGCGATTATTATCTCTTGGATCTGATCCTGGATGTGTGGATTGCTCCCGATTTGCAGTATGTTGTGCTGGATCGGGATGAATTTGCCCAGGCTGAGCTGGAAAAGGTGATTGATGTGGACCTGGCAAAGCGCGCGCTGAACACCTGCTTGTGGATCGAGGCGGAAATTGCGCGCGGCGATTTTCCGAAAGCCTATTTGCGCTGATGCCATTCGATTCAAAGATTGGAATGATCATGGGACTCACGAAGCTTGAACTTGTGCAGGCTCTGCGTGGATTGGGTTTGGTGCGCGGCGCTGTGGTGGAAGTCCACAGCTCGCTCAGCCGCATGGGGCATGTGGAAGGTGGCGCACAAACCGTGATCGAGGCTTTGATGGAAGTGGTGGGTGAGGAGGGTGCCATTGTCATGCCGGCGCACCGGGTGACCCCGCCGCTGCCGTTGACCGAAACCGAAAAAGCGCGGGGAATCGTCGCGAAAGTGCGTTTTTTGCCGGAAGAGGATCGCAGCCGTTCCGGGATGGGGGTGGTGGCGGATACCTTTCGGCTGACGCCGGGCGCTGTCCTGGGCAGCGATATTCACCGGGTGTGCGCCTGGGGCCGGGATGCCAGCCTGCATGCCCAACAAGGCTTTGCACATCTCCTGTCGATGGACGGCTGGGTCTTATTGATCGGCGTGGATATTACCCGCTGCTCCAGCATGCACACAGCGGAGAGCCGGGTGACCCTGCCGGCAGAAATTACGGCTGCGCAGCGGGTTCCTGAAGAGATCCGGCGCGAATATCCTGAAAATGAGTGGTACATCCAGTATGAAGATCCGCTGAGACCTCCTCCTGGGGAGCCCTGGTTGAAGGTGCGCGAGGAAGCTGAACGAAGAGGCTGGATTCGGCGCGGGATGATTGGACACGCGCCTTCCATGTTGTTCAAAGGAAAGCCGGTGGTGGATTTGTATGAGCAATATCTCCGGTCTGACCCGTTTGGTTTCTTTGGCATAGCCAGACGCCAGGTCAACGATGCTTAGCGCACGTTCTATTGTCGCGAAACTGCCGAGTTGAAATTATTCCTTGACGGTTGTTTCTTGGTCAAAGGGACTAGCCATATTGTTAACTCATAATGATGTTTCTCAAGGTTGGTGAAAATGATTGTTGAGACAAATTCCATCCCTATGTATCCATGCATTGACGGGCTGCGTTTTCGACAGGTCAATGCCGAAGCGGACTTTGGCGAGATGGCGCGCATCTTTAATCTGGTGGCGCCTGTACATGATCCGGGTTTCACGCCACTTACAGCTGAAGACCTGGCGAAGCAGTCGGCGGATCAAAGTCCCAACCATCTGGTGGTGGAGGTGAAGGGGCAGGTGGTTGGCTGGGGGAGTTGTGAAAGCTACCGGCAGCGCGCCAGGCTGCATATCGGTGCCCATGAATTTTACTTGCTGCCGGAATGGCGGGGACAGGGCATTGAGCAGGCTGTGCTGGGCTTTTTCGAGGCGCGGGTGGCCGAATTGCTGCGCGATTGCCCGCCCGACCAGGCAGTGTACAAGATTTTTCTGCATGAAGAGGATGCTGAAAAGATTGCCTTGTTGGAAGCGAACGGTTACTCGCGCCTGGCAGCGCATGCCATCATGGTGCGACCGGATCTCGAGCAGATCCCGGATTGTCCGCTTCCGGACGGCATGGAGATCCGCCCATTTGAGGCGGATCATCTTCGACAGGCTTACGATGTGCTGCGTGAGGCGTTCAGCGAGCATATTCACGGGAGTGATCCCAGCGATGAAGATTTCGAAGCCTGGTCGCAGGATGAAACCTTCGCTGACCGATCGTTGTGGGTGGTAACCTGGGACGTCAAGAACAACCGCATTGCGGGCGTGATCTTCAATTTCATCCTGCAGGAGGAGAACCAGTATTACCATCGCCAGCGCGGTTATGTGGAGTTCATCTCGGTATTGAAAGCCTACCGTGGGCGTGGTCTGGCGCGCGCCATGATTGCCGCCAGCCTGCACCTGCACAAACAGCGCGGCATGACCGAAGCAGCCCTATCCTCGCACACCGAAAACCCCTTCAACCCGATTGCCATTTACCTGGATATGGGATTTCAAATCCGGTATCATGTGGTCGTTTACAGCAAACCGGTTCACACCCCGGTGGATTGAGGTTGCCTCATCAGCTGTTAAAAAATAACCTGATCACCCGGTCTTCGAAATCCAGGCTCGAAACCACAAGAGGAGAGAATTGATGGATATTCAGCAACTCTTTTTGCAGCGTTATGACGTGCTGTACGGCTTCTGGCTCGGTGATTTGTGGGAGCTTGTTCCTGAGGCGTTGATGCGCGCCCGTCCCCACGAGCGGGTCAACTCGATTGCCTGGAATCTGTGGCATCTGACGCGCGTAGAAGACGCCGGTTTAAACCGTTTTGTCACCAACGGCGTGCAGGTCTTTGACGAAGGGGAGTGGGCGAAGCGCTTGAAGATATCCTGGCGCCATCACGGTTCGGGAATGAGCTTTGCCGAGGTGGACGAATTGGACCGGCTCATCGATCTGGGTGCGCTGCAAGCCTATTCGGCGGCTGTCCAGGCGCGCACACGTGAGATTATCAGCCGGCTGCGCATGGAAGACCTGGATGCCGTGATGGAACGGGACTATTTGCGCGCGCTCTTGTTGGATGAAGGGCTGGCGCATCCATCAGCGATGGGTCTGGTGGATAACTACCTGGGCTGGACGCGCGGAAAATGCCTGATGAATTTTGGTCTGACCCACCCCTACCAGCATGTGGGTGAAATTGGCGTGATTGCCACCCTGTTGGGCGTTAATTTTGATTGAGGCATCGGGTTCTAACCATCGCCACAATTTGTCAAAAAGGTCTTCTCAAAGTCGTTTGGATATTTTGATAACCTTGTTATTTCACAAAGGGGATTGGGGGTTCGTGGCGCTAAGGCGCCACGAAACCCCAAATAATCCGGGTCCCCGCCCCAAGACAGGGGCGGGGTCAGGGGTGGGGTTGACTTTTAGAAAGCCATAATATTGTCAATAAGAGGAAGTAAATTCAACGCGCGTTTTTGATATAATTATATCTATGAGTAAACGAATGGTCTTTCAGCACCCAACGCGCCGTCAGGCGCCCCATATCAGGAGAATTCTTTCGAGTTGACCGTGTCTGCAAGACCAGGCTGAGGCAAAACCCAGGCCCGCATTGAGACAGTCACCTTGAAAGGTGGCTGTTTTTATTCACGTGACGCCCGTTGAAGGCGCGCGCACACCCGACCTTGCGAGGGAAAGGCGCAAAGGAGCACACCATGGATATCGTCACTGGCAAGATTCTCAAGTATCACAACTGGCCCGATGGGAAAATTATTGGCATCGCCAAACGCGTCGCGGAAGAACTGACCGGTCAGGGCCAGGATCGTGAGACGGTTTTGGCGCGCCTGGATGCCGTGCGGAAAAACCCGGGCGCGTTTCTTGCCGATCCGTTGATGGCTGAGCTGGCGCGGGAATGCATTCGCCAGGCTCCCAAAGCAGAGGATGTGCTGACGGAACTGCGCAAGGCGCCGCTGCCGTATCCCATCTGGGGGCGCGAGGGCATCGATTCTGGTGCGCTGGCGCAGATGGACAACGCCATGCGCCTGCCGGTCAGCGTGGCGGGGGCATTGATGCCGGACGCGCACGTGGGTTACGGTTTGCCGATTGGCGGTGTGCTGGCGACCGATAACGCCGTCATTCCTTACGCGGTAGGGGTGGATATCGCCTGCCGGATGCGGCTTTCTGTGTTTCCGGTCTCGCCCTATTTGCTTGGGCAGAAAAAGGCGCAGTTTGAAAATGCGCTATGGAAGCAGACCAGCTTCGGCATGGGCGCATCCTGGGAGGGCAAGCAGCGAGCCGATCATGCCGTGCTGGATGATGCCGCCTGGGATGCCACCCGCCTGTTGAAGAGCTTGCAGGATGCCGCCGCGCGCCAGCTTGGCACCAGCGGAACCGGCAATCACTTCGTCGAGTGGGGCGCGTTTAACCTGTACGAGCCGTTGATGGGGCTGCCGCCGGGCGAATACCTGGCTTTGCTTTCCCACAGCGGATCGCGCGGCGTGGGCTTCAAGGTCGCTGACCGGTACAGCAAGCTGGCGATGGAGAAACATGCCGATCTGGACAAGAGCGTGCGCCACCTGGCCTGGCTGTCTCTGGACTCGGAAGAAGGGCAGGAATACTGGCTTTCCATGGAATTGGCCGGGCGGTTTGCCTCTGCCAACCATTATGTCATTCACCAGCGCGTGGCGGAAGCTGCCGGCTTGAAAGAAGCCTTTGTGGTGGAGAACCACCACAACTTTGCCTGGCGGTATACCCTGCCGGACGGCAGGACGGTGATTGTCCACCGCAAAGGCGCCACACCCGCGGGCGCGGGCGTGCTGGGGGTAATCCCCGGCTCCATGGGAGACGCAGGGTACCTGGTGCGGGGCCGGGGTGTGAGCACTGCACTCGATTCGGCCTCACACGGCGCGGGCCGGTTGATGAGCCGTAAAGCCGCGCTCGATTCGATCGGCAAGACAGCGCGCGATGCCTATTTGAAGGAGCGCGGCGTGACCCTGCTGGGCGGCGGTCTGGATGAATCACCTCAGGCTTACAAGCCCATCGAGCGGGTGATGGCTGCTCAAAACGATCTGGTGGAAGCGGTAGGCAAGTTCACCCCGCGCATTGTGCGCATGGCCGATGAAGCGGGTGAAGTTTAGATTCCTTCGCCGGCAGGAGGTTGCATGAGCGAAAAAATGTCTCTGTTTGATCGCGTCTCTGCATCCATGGAAACGCTCATCATGACGCGCCTGGTGCCCAGGGACAACCCTGGGCCGGTGTTCAGGCGGCTCTTTAAAATTCCACTTCTTTTTTACCGGTTGGGATTGCCACCCTCCGGCCGTTATTTTTTGCTATTGACCACTACCGGACGGAAGAGCGGCAGGCTGCGCCGCACGCCGCTCGAGTACCACAGCGAGGAAGGCAGCGGCTGCCCGGTGATCATGGCGGGATGGGGCGGCAATACGGATTGGTGCAAGAACATCCGTGCAAATCCACTGGTGCAGGTTCAAATCGGGCGGCGCAGCTTTGCAGCCCGGGCTGAGGCGTTGACCGACGCAGAGGTGGCGGCGTGGCTGGCAGTGGTGTTGAAGATCAACCCGAACAGCGCCGGTATGTGGTCGCGCTGGGCCGGCGAGCCGGTTTCAGCGGACAATCCTGCCGGCCTGCTGCGCGCCGCGCACAGTTTCCCTTCCTTCCGGTTGATTGCGCTGCAAGGGGAGGGCTCGCATTGACGGCGGGCCTATTCTATTTGACGACCGGGCGGTTGTTGCTGCGCCGCTTTACCCCGCAGGATCGGGATGACCTGATGGGGGTGTTTGGCGATGCGGAGGTGATGCGCTTTGGAGACGGCGTGAAAAGTGCGGCCTGGGTGACCGGCTGGCTGCGGGATCGCCTGGACGATTATGCCCGGCGCGGGTATGGGCCGTATGCCGTGCTGCGCCTGGACAATCTGGCCTTCATCGGCTACTGCGGGCTGTTTTATTTCCCCAATGTGAACGGCCAAGCGGAGGTTGAGGTTGGATACCGGCTGGTACGGGCAGCCTGGGGGGTTGGGTTTGCCGCCGAGGCAGCCCTGGCAGTGCGCGACGCCGCATTTTCAAGCCTGGAATTGCGCCGTTTGATCGCCATGATTGACCCGGACAATAGCGCCTCCATCCGCGTGGCGGAGAAGATCGGGATGCGTTATGAGCAAGAATTCATGGCTGAAGGGTACGACCACCCGGATCATATTTATTCAGTTCATCGACCGGATGAGATGGAAGCTTCTGCTGCATCTTGAAAGGCGTATACTGAATAGAGCGTCATTAAGCGTTTGTCATCAAGGACGTAGCCATACCATGAAAACCTTTGATGCGTTAACACGGACCGGTCAGATCCGCCGAATGCGGCAAATGGCTCAGGCGGCGCTCAAACAATACGGCCTTTCTGGCGCGCAACTCACCTTTCTCCGGCAAGCCGGCAACACATTGTTCCAGGTCACCGATTCCAATCCGGTCTTCGCTTATCGCGACGATCGTTATGTCGCCGGTCGGTATCTTTTGCGCATCCACCAACCCGGATACCAGACGGATGATGCGCTGGATGTGGAACTGACCTGGTTGATGGCGATGTGCCAGGATGAGCAACTGCCGGTGCCGGAACCGGTGTCAACCATTAACGGAGATTTGTTTGCGCGCGTCTCCATTCCCGGGGTTCCCGGAGAGCGCAACTGCTCCTTGATGCGCTGGGTGAAGGGACGCCCTGTCAGCACTTCGGCCCGCCCTTCGCATTACTGCGCACAAGGGGAGTTGATGGCCAGGCTGCACCAATTTTCTGCACATTGGCTGACGCCTTCTGATCAGAATATCCATCGCTATGATTGGAATGGGTTGTTCTGTGATGAAATTGCCAATGGAGTATCAGGGCTGGATGCCTGGAATGATCTGCCAAAGGAATACCTGCCGGAGTTTGAAATGGTGTCTGCCAGAACCAGGCAGCTCATGGAGGCATTGGGTAAAAGTCCGGAAGTATATGGGTTGATCCATGCCGATCTGGGATTGGATGCGAATATCTTATTCTGGAAAGGCGAGGCACGGGCAATAGACTTCGATGATTTTGGGTTTGGATATTATCTTTACGATCTCTCGCTTGCCCTTGAGCACTGCCAGGAGGATGCCGCCCTTCCACAATATCGGGATGCGCTGCTCGAGGGGTATACCCGGGTCTGGAGCGTGCCGGATGAGCATTTCAAACACCTGGATCTGTTTCTGGCGGCTTTTTGGGTTTATTTGAGCCTGTGGGCCGCGGCGATGATCCCGAGCCATCCCCAACATGCCGATCAACTGGCTGCACGGATGGATAGGGCTTTTTGTTTGGTAAAACGTTACCTTAATTCCAACTGACCTTTTCAGCTTGGATATGCCCCTCTCTTGGAGGGATCAACCATGGATGCAAAACTCATTACGCGCTATGCTGTCCGGGAAACCCTGGGTCTTGTGGTGATGGGGGCTGCGCTGTTCTGGCCCGCCGGCACATTGAACTGGTGGCAGGGATGGGCAGCCCTGGGGGTGATGGTTGGGTGGACGGCGGCGACGGCGGTGGTCATCCTTCGCACCAATCCGGCGCTGCTGGCTGAACGCCTGGGGCCGCGCAAAGGTGGTAAAGGCTGGGATCTGTCCATTTTGAGCCTGTTGGGATTGCTTCAACTGGCGCGCTACATTGTCGCCGGGTTGGATCAGCGCCTGCACTGGACGGGGGCGTTCCCGCCGGTTGTGTATGCGCTGGCGGCGGCGGTTTGCGCGCTGGGATATGCGCTGGTGGTGTGGGCTACGGCTTCCAATGCCTTCTTCTCGCAGGTCGTGCGCATTCAAATGGAA
>JACRAG010000513.1 GCA_016213455.1 Anaerolineae bacterium
CAGCCATCAGGCTGGAGAAGAAATCTTCGGTCGCCTCCACAAAATCATCCGAGCTGATTCTAAACACGTTCTCCTGAAGCAGCTCATCGGTTGTGTAACCCAACATCTCGGCATAACGCTGATTGACTAGGTTGTAGCGCCCCTGGCGGTTGGTCAGACCAATCCCCACCAGGGGATTATTAAAGATTCTTTCCATGCGCTGTTTCATGCGCCTGGCTTCCTCTTCTGCCTGTCGCTGCGCCGTGATATCCACCTTGGTCGCCAGGAAATGGGTCAGCTGTCCTTGCAGGTCGGTAATACCGGAAATGGTCGTCTGATCCCAGTACAAATCGCCATTTTTCTTCTTGTTATGGAATACGCCCTGCCAGGTTTCCCCGTTTCGGATGGCTTTCCACATCGCTTGATAATGCTGGGCGGGCATTTCGCCGGATTTTAGAATTCGCGGATTTTGTCCGCGCACATCTTCCAGTTCATACCCGGTCATCTCATGGAAGCGCGGATTTACATATTCGATTTGCCCTTCCAGGTCGGTGATCACCACAGCTGCGGGGCTTTGTTCAATGGCGCGTGAAAGCTTGCGCAAATCGGTCTCGCGCATTTTCTGGTCGGTGATGTCCACCGCTGAGCAGATGAAACCAATGGGAATACCCGCCAGGTCTTCGCGCCGCACTGCCGTGCATAACAGCCAACGTTGTTCCCCATCGTGGCGCATAGCCCGAATTTCATGCGTCGTGGATGCATCGGTGTCCCCCGGATTGTGTATGATAGCGTCGATCATCACCATGTCATCTGGGTTTATCCCACTCGCCCACCCGCGCTCCAGCAATACCTCGGCTGGTTTTCCGGCAAACTCCACGGTGGCTTTGTTGACATATTGGCAGCAGCCGCTCGAATCGATGATCCAGATCAACACCGGCGTGGCATCTGCCAACCTTTGAAAGCGCTGTTCACTGTCGAACAATTCATATTCGGCGCGTTTCAAAGCGGTGATGTCGCGTACCACAATACCGTATTGATCTTCTTCACCGGTCTGAATGGCTGAGACCAGGTATTGCACAATGCGTCGATCGCCTGTTTCAGTATCGATAATCGCTTCTTGCAATCCGGAGGCTGCCTCATTGACTGCCCCCGCCATCATGGTGAGATTCATGGCAGGCACGATGCGAGTGATCACCTGTCCCTGCGCCAGGTTGCGAGGCATCTGGGTGATCCGCTCCATCGCCTCATTCCACTCCACAATCCGGCCTTCCTGATCAATGATGATGAAACCATCTTGTGATTGCTCGACAAACTTGCGGAAACGGTTTTGAATCCGGTTGAGTTCACGCTCTGTACATTTGCGTGCTTGAATATCCCGCACAAACGCCACCACAGCAGGTTGGCGGTTGTATTCAATGCGGTTGGCGCTGATCTCCACCTCAACCATGCCGCCTTGTTTGTCCAATAATTCTGCTTCATAAAGATTCGCCACCGGTTTCCCCGCGATCCGGTCGGCATATTGTTCAGCAAGACGTTGTCGATAATGATGAGCGACGTAGGTCAGGAAAGGCGTGTTGATGATTTCATCGTGCTCATAGCCCGCCATGGTCAACATATGCTGGTTGGCATATACAACCATACCGTCTTGAATGATCAAAATCCCCTCATCCGCATTATCGGCCACATTCCGATATTTCAATTCGCTCTCAGCCAGGGCATTTTCGAGACGGCGCTGTTCGGTAAAATCATGCAGCGTGACCAGCCAACCAACCATCGCCTGGCGTGAGTCGTTGATGCGCGAGAAGAAAAGCAGCAGATACCGGTCGCGGAACGTTATCGTTTGAGATAAGGCTATATCAACATTCGACTGCGCCTGCAATTCCAGCTTCTGCTGGTCAAAAGAAAAGACTTCGGAGAGTGACAAAGTCGCCAACGACTCGGGGCTGCGCTCCAGGATCTGGATAGCCGTGCGGTTCGCGTCTAAAATTCGCAGGTCGCGATCCACCACCAACAAGGCCTCTGTCGTGGTTCGGAAAACCAAATCCCGCGAAAAAGGTAAAATGCTGGCAAGCTGCTTGGTGAAAACGCCCCAGGTCAGAAAGATATCCGCGATTACGATAAAGATCAGGTTGAAACCCACCTGGTAAAACTGCATATCCTTGCTGGCGACAAGCACCAGCAGGAAGAGAGGAGCCGTCAGGCCGGTTAGAATCATAATCACCTGACGCCGGTAGATTGCCGGTGTTCGGGCGAGTGTAAAAGCCAGCAATCCCGCGGAAATGAGATAAAGCACACTGCCGTAAATGGTATCCACCCAGATCCACGGTCCGATGGTGCTCGGCAGATAACGATACAAACGGCCCTGGATGATCCAAAAATATCCGTTGCGCATCAAGGTGTGGTATTGGTCAGTGAGGGCCAAAACCAATGTGGCAACCGGCACCAAAATCATCAGTATTTTGATAGCGAGAGGTATTTTCCGCTGCGGGAAACAAAAGTCAAAGGCAAAGAAAAATAGAGCGGTTCCGACGGCGCCAACGATGATCTGAAACGAACCCAAGAAACGTTTCATTCCCGGGTCGATGGCAAGGATCGATCCGATGCAGGCGCTGGCACACACTGCAATAATCAGATTAAGCGCAAGAAGGCTGCGCGTGGTGCGAAACGCCCGCAGCCAGATCCCTGACACGATAATCGAACTGGCGATGATCAGGCTCAGCGCCGCCAGCATCAGCTCAAAATAAACAGTACCCGCCATGGAAATATTCTAGCATAGCGGTCCGGTGATCTTTTTTACAGTATTGTTAGGGTAAGAGATTGTAAAGTAAATTAACGCAGTTTTTATCTGCTGGAAGCGTTATCCATAACATTTTCGGCGCTGTTTGCCGTTGTGACCACGCCCTGCCTGACCTGCCATATGGTACATTGTGACGAGAAACCGGGCGAAAACAATTTAAGATCGGTGGTGGTCAGCATGGTCTGGTCACATTCGCCCAGATACGCCAGCAAATCCGCGCGGCGGTGATCGTCCAATTCGGCCAAAATTTCATCCAGCAGCATCACCGGCCACTGACCGGTACGCTCTTTCATCCACAGCGTTTCCGCCAGTTTTAACGACAACAGTGCAGTGCGAATCTGCCCGCGCGAGCCGTAATCCCCCAGGTCAATGCTGTTGCTCAAAAAGCGCAGCTCATCCCGATGCGGACCGATGGTGGTCACCCCTCGGGCAATTTCTTCACGCCGAATGGCAGCCAGCCGGTCCATAAAACCCTGGCGGATTTGATCCTGCGTGTAATTGGATCGGTTGAGCGGAATGTGCAGCGGCAGGGCAAACTGCCCTTCCCGCTGGGGCAGTGGATCGTATGCGGGATGGTAAATCAACTGCAGCACTTCCTGCTGACCCGTCAAGCGCGCATGGACTCGCGCCGCCAGCCGCTCCAGCTCCTGCAGCGCGGTGATGCGCGCATGCAAGATCATGGCGCCCTTATCCGCCAAAATGCCATCCCAAAAAGTCAGCTGGTCGGCATCCCCGCCGCGCTCTCCCAGCAATTTCAACAGAGCATTGCGCTGCTCCAACGCCCGTGCGTATTCGCTGAGCGCCTGAGAATACCCCGGCAAAGTCTGAGCCAGCGCCAGATTCAGGTATCGGCGGCGTTCTTCCGGACTGCCGTCCACAATCCGCGACATATCCGGCAAAAACATCACTGCGCTGAAGTGCCCGGTCGCCTCGTGGACGCTGCGCTTGACCCCATCCAAAATAATCTCTTTGCGGAAACGCGAGCCGGCGCCATTGGCTTCCTGGATCAGGCGCACCTCCAGACGGTGCTGCGCCACGCCGCGTTGATACTGGGCGACCAACCGCGCCACCGCCAGGGCTTCACGTCCGGCAAGAAAGTTGATCAACTGGCGATCCTGCGAAGCGTGCAATGAAGTAAACGTCGCCAGGTAATAAATGGCTTCGAGAACGGAGGTTTTCCCCTGGGCATTGTCACCGACCAGCAAAAGTGTCCGCCTGGGAATATCCATGTCCAGGCGGGTGAAAGCTCGGAAGTTGGTCAGCGACAGATGCGTCAGGTGCATGGCTAAACCGTGTCGGGTACTTCCTCACCCTCTTGAACGCGCCAGGCTTTGCTGGCCCGGTCGGTGAACAGGACACCCTCCAGGTGGTCAATCTCGTGTTGGAAGATGCGCGCCAGCCAGCCGGATAATTTGTATTTCACCGGTTTGCCGAATTTATTCTGGCCTTTGACCACGATTGCCTCATGCCGCTCCACATCGCCCATGATGCGCGGAATGGATAAGC
>JACRAG010000502.1 GCA_016213455.1 Anaerolineae bacterium
CCTGATCTGCGGTCAAGTGAGGAGAGCGTGAGCCGATTGACCTGGCATTACGGGGCGGGATTATGAGGAACTAAGTCAGTTGCTCGATGATCCTGGCAGCCCGCAGCACGCCTTTTTCCGCGCGCAGCAGGTTTGCGAGCGCGGCGGCTGCCTGCGGATAGGCGGGGTTATTCACCGCATCATGAATACGCTGGGCAAGTTGGCCGGCTTTAAGCGCTTTGAAGGGCAGCGGTTTGGGGCCCACCCCCAACGCTGCTCCACGGCTGCCCCACTCGCCCTGATCAAAGCCGAACGGCACAACGAAGGAAGGCGTCCCGGAAGAAAGCGCGTATCCGGTGGTTCCCGAACCGCCATGATGAACGAGGGCGCTCATGCGGGGGAAGAGCCAGCGATAGGGAGCATAATCGATGGGGTGAATAGTCTCAGGCAGCGTCCCACCCAGACCTGCCCAACCGGTGTGCAGGATGGCGCGCTGTCCGGTGGATTGGATGGCCTGGATGACCAGGGTGGTGGTCTGCTCGGGGTGGGGCACCGGCATGCTGCCAAAGCCGACAAAAACAGGCGGGCTGCCCGATTGCAGAAACCGGAGAAGATCATCCGGTGGATTCCATACTCCGTCTTGCAGGTCTGGATCCAGATCTTCCGGCATCCACCAGCCGGTTGAATGAATATGGGTGCCCCAATCTGCCGGTCTGGGGATGACCCGCTCGCTGAAACCGTTGACGATGGGGGTGCGTGCTTTCTCCATACGCTCAAAGGCGCCAAAGAGGGCCTGTGAAGCCAGCCCGGCTTGTTTCCTCCACAGGTTGACTGAGGCTCGAAACATCTGCCAGCCGATCTGCTCGCCAAGGTAAAATGTGAACCGGTTGTAACCGGGGAAAACGCGCAAGCCGGTCGGGAATCCCATCAGCGGACGGTGGCGCGAGCGTGCCAGCGGAATGACCGAAACCATGGCGTGCGGAACGCCCAGATATTCGGCGATATCCCAACCAAACAGGTTGCACGGCAGTTGATTGAGAACCAGATCTGTCCCATGTAGTTTGGAACCGGCAAGATCTGCAGGCAGGCTGGCAGCCAGGCTGCCATAAGAGCGCCCCAAGGCGCGGATGGTTTTGAACATGCCGGCTCCTGCCAACATGCCCTGCTGGCTGGCTGCGCGCAGCAGGCCTTCAGCGTCGCCGTGGATTGGCAGGAAATCCAAACCGGCCTTGCGTACCCTGCTCTCGAAGAGCGCAAACGTTGCCACGCGCACAGCGTGGCCCGCCTGGCGCAGGGCATGGCCCAGGGTGATATAAGGCTGCACATCACCGCGCGAACCCAGGGCAAGGATCAGGATGTTTCTCATCTGTAAAGCCTATGATACCCTCTTTAATGGCTGGCGCTGTTGGCTCATATTGATTCCGAGCCAGATGGTACGCAGGGTTCCCCAGCCCAGGGTAAAGATCAGAATAGAGAGGTATAACACACCGACTTCGGGATTAAAGGCCAGCGCCAATGACAGTGTTGTTTGGGTTGGGGGCATTTCCACGAACAGGATATACCCCGCGATCGCCAGGTCGAGTGCCAGCAGGAGGGCAAAGGCGGGCGCAGTTGCGCGAGAGAAATGGGGCGGGCGGCGCGAAAGGGAGCGCACCGTCCAGATAAAACTGGCTGCCAGCAGCGCAATCAATCCCACTCCGACGAGCTGACCATAGCGGACCAGAAAATCCGCGCTGCCCGGAACCATGCTGGGCTCCAGCCCGGCAGCCAGTAAGACGGTATTCCAGACGATAAGGTCGTACGCTTCTTCACGGCGCTGATCGAGCTTGTTGATCAGAACCACCACCCCAAGCTGCAGGTCGGGAACCATCACGATCAGCGACCTGAAGTTGGCCCAGGCGCCGCCGTGCGATATGGCCATCGGAACAGCTTCATTCGCGCCGTTCGCGGTTGCCAGTTGAGGAAAAGGGAAGGTTACCCAACCCATTGCATACTTCACATTCTCGTTGATGACCACACCCGGGGTGTGCAGGGTGGCGATGCCAGCCGGAGATAGAACGGCAGCCCGTTCGGGGTGGCGGCCTTCGTTGAGATGCACCAGGAGATAATGCGCCATATCTTCAACACTGGCAAACAGTCCTGCCGATGGAACCACCGTGCGCGAATAAGGCATCAAGCGGTCGTAATTGCGGGTCAGGCCGAAAAAGGATACATATCCGCTGGTCAACCCACCGGCGCGGGCTTCTTCAAGGGACGTGTACGCGTTCTGCAGTTGGAGTGGTGTATAAACATTTTCTTCGATATACGTCTCGTATGGCATTCCGGCGACGGTTTGGATGAGCAATCCCAGAATGTCGTAATTGGTGTTGGAATATTCATATTGTTCACCGGGGGCAGTATTCAACCTGGCATTGGATAATGCGCGCACACTTGTTTCCAATGCATCGGCTGCCACGTTCCGGTCCAGGTTTCTCAAGTATCCTGCCAACTCCGAAAACCCGCTGGTGTGGTTGAGGAGATGGCGCACCGTAATTTGTGCCGAGGCCTCGCTGTCCGCTGTTTGAAACCAGGGCAGATAGGTCTGCACCGGGGCATCCAGGTCGATTTTTCCGGCTTCTACCAACTGCATCACCGCCAATGCAGTAATCGACTTGCTCAATGAGGCAACCAGGAATGGCGTTTGAGGAGTCACCGGGTTGCCGGCATCATCAACGACGCCATAACCGCGTAAGTGCTCGATTTGATCGCCGCGAACAATCGCCAGCGCCAGCCCGGGGATTTTTAGATCTCGCATGCGCGCTTCAATATAATCGTCCAAAACATCCGCATCGACTGCCGGTTGTGGTTTGCTGGCAGGCTGCGTTTTTTCGTGGCCCGGCTGCCAGCCGTTCGAAAGTAATAGAATACCCATATTGATGAGCACGATGAACGATAAACCCATTCTACGCATCGTTACCTCCGTATTCATCCATTCCAGACCGTTGCGATCTGATCATCGCCCGGGCGTGGCCGGCGACCTGGTGTTAGCGGAAGAGGGTAGAGATGTGGTTGCTGCTGGTCTTGCCGCTGCCAATCAGGCACGTTGCGATCAGAGCGTGTTATTGTGAGCACACTAAGAGATTATGAACAACAGCCGGTTAAGAACAGTTCATTGGAGATCCGCCCGCAATAATATGTTAATTGATCTTATTTGTCATCTAATTATATGCGATAGTCTACGAATCATTGACGCAACCTTTTCACAGTCTCCCGCTTGTGTCCCCTGGGTCAGTATGTGACGGATGTCCTGGATGAGCCGTTCCCCCCGAGCCCCTGGTAGGTCCCAACCCCTGATCTTTTTCTGTCAACCGATTTCAGGATTTACCTTGTTTA
>JACRAG010000503.1 GCA_016213455.1 Anaerolineae bacterium
CGGATGGTGATGGTCGGTCCGTCGATGGAACAGGGTGGGATGACTGCATTCACGCGCGACCCATCCGGAAGGCGGGCGTCCACGGTGGGGCTGTCGCTGTCGATCCGGCGACCCAAGGGCAGGATGATTTTTTCAATAACCCGGATTACTGCATTGTCATCCTCAAATGTGATGTTGGTTTTTTGGATTTTCCCGCGGCGCTCGATATACACGCTTTTGGGGCCATTGACCATGATTTCACTGATGTCGGGATCTTCCAACATGGGCTGCAATGGGCCAAACCCCAACATGTCATCGAGGATTTCCCGGAAAAGCTGGTCGCGGATGGTGACGGGGAGCTGCAACCGGGTATTTGCATAGGCGACCGCGAGATGCTGGTTGATGATCTTGCGGCGGTCTTCGCCGGTCGGCGGGTTGGCTTCCAATTCCCGCCCGATCGTGTTGACCAGATAATCTTTCAGTTTGCTAAGCTCAGCCTGGCGGCTGGCGCTTGCTGGATTATTCATAATCTTTCTTTTAAGCCCCCTGAACCTCGTCGTCTGGGATGATCCAGATAATCTCGTTTTTGTTTAGTGTCAGAAAGTCACAGGCATAAATTTGTGAGCCCTGTGCGTCCAATACGCGCGCCTCGGTGACGGCGATGAATTGAGCCGACAGGTTCATTTCATCGATGACACGTTCTGTTGGGCGCACATGTACCGTACCCCGGATCATGTGGGCGGAGGTCTGGATGATGACCGCGACAGGCTTTTTGGAGATTACCTGGGTAAATATCTTTCCTTTTTCGTCGTATTGAGTAACCATGGCCTATTTTTCCGCCCCTTCTCTCTCGATGGGAGGCATCAGGTAGCCCAAGCCGGAGCGCGTAACGATATGCTGAGGGCTGTGGGGATTATCTTCCAGTTTCTGGCGCAAACGGGCAATGCTGACCCACAAGATTTCTTTGTCATCTTTGTATTGAACGCCCCAAACGGCGGTCAGCAATTCTTCTGCGGAAAGCACATGCCCAATGTGGTGGGCAAACTGGATCAACAAGCGGTATTCGGTAGCGGACAGGAAAACCGGTTTCTCGTCGCGCCAGACTTCTGCGCGGGCCAGATCAATTTTCAGATTGCCGTGGATGAAAAACCGATTCTGCGTGGCAGCATCCGCATTTTGCGCACGGCGCAGCACGGCTTTCACGCGCGCCACCAGTTCGGTGGCTGAAAATGGTTTGACCACATAATCGTCTGCACCAACATTGAGCCCCTTCACCCGATCTTGTTCTTCGCTTTTGGCGGTGAGCATGATGATGGGCACGCTGGAGAACTGGCGGATGCGTTCGCAGGTGGTGAAACCATCCAGGCGGGGCATCATCACATCCAGAATGACCATATCGGGGGAGCGGGCTGAAACGCTTTCGAGGGCTTCTTCACCGTTGCTGGCGGTGGACACAATATACCCGGCAGCTTCCAGGTTAACTTTCACCAGGTGCTGGTAACGGGCTTCATCGTCGACAACCAGAATGTGTGCTGCCATTAGCTTTCCTCCATTATGAATTCCCCCAGGTTGCTTTTGTCTTGCTTCTTCGGCATGCGGAGTTGGAAGGTTGTTCCCTGACCGACAATCGAAGAAGCCTGGATGCTGCCACCATGCGCCTGCATGATCTTTTTGCAGATGAACAGGCCAAGGCCTGAGCCATGAACGGATGGGGCGATGTCTGGATTGCGGAAGAATCGCTCAAACAGGTGGGCAAGATAGCGCTGCGGGATGCCCGGGCCATTGTCTTCCACGTCGATCCACATTTCGTTATCATCGCAGTTTATTTTAACCCAAACTTCAGAGCCGGGCGCGTACTTAAGCGCATTTGAAAAGATATTGTCAAGTACCTGACCGATACGCTTGGGATCGCCCTGAATCACTGTCATTTCACAGTCCATCTCGACTTGCGCAACGAAGTTGGGATGGTGCAGGTGGGTACGTTCGATCACCGAGCGCACCAGGGTGTCGATCCGCACCGCTTGAAAATCCATTTTCAAGTTGCCGGATTGCAGCCGCGCAGAATCGAGCAGGTTTTCAATCAGATCCTGCAGCCGGTCGGTTTCCTGGTCGATGATTTTCAGGAACTCGTCCTGCGTGGGCTGGTCCCAGGTGGTGTCGGAACGCAGCAAGGTCGTGGTGTAGCCCTTGATGAAACCCAGGGGTGTGCGCAGTTCATGCGTGATGGTCGAGATGAAATCTTCCTGAAGGCGGGCTTCGGCGCTTTCGGCTTCCAGTCGCTCATAAGCGCGCTGCAGGTTTTGCCGTTCCACCAACAGGCTGATCTGTTGCGCGATGAATTCGGCCAATTGGACGTAGTGAGGGCTGAAAGGAGGTCCGCCAAAACGGATGAATACCACAGCGCCCAGCACCCGGTCGCCGATCTTGAGGGGAATGCCGAGGATGAAGGGGCGGTCAAGGCGGCTTTGCGGTTCTTCCACGACTGGCTCGCGCATGGTCACCTGGGGTTTATCCAGGATGGCGGTCGCCAGATCTTCTCCCCAGGCAATATCCGCCTCCGCTGAGCGACCACGCCCAACCGCGCGTGCGTACATGACATCCAATACCTGGGTGAGCGGGTCGGCGAGGTAAACAGCCAGGTTGTCAAAAATGATGATGGAACGGATGAGCGGCACGATGCGATCAAGCGCCGTGTTCCAGTTGATGGTTTGGGTAACAATCCGGCTGATTTCGTATAGATGCGAGCTTTCGACGGGAGTTGTTGTCGGTTCTGGTCCAGCCATGGTACGCCTTATTCGTTCATGATTTTTAACACAAATTCAAATTTGCTGCCCTTACCGATATCGGAATAAACATGAATGACGGAGCCGTGCGCCTCAACGATGCGGCGAGCCAGTGCCAGGCCCAGCCCTGTGCCGCCGGCTTTGCGCGTGGAGCTCCCGTCCAATTGATAAAACGGTTCAAAGATGTCGTTCGCACGATCATCTGGAATGCCCATGCCGTTATCCTGCACGATCAACCGGGCGAAATTTTGCTCACGCTCTACCATCAGCA
Organism: Anaerolineae bacterium; assembly: GCA_016213455.1. Classification (GTDB taxonomy): domain Bacteria; phylum Chloroflexota; class Anaerolineae; order Anaerolineales; family Anaerolineaceae; genus Anaerolinea. The sequence goes on from JACRAG010000503.1 coordinate 3,034, forward strand.
CGACTTCACCGCCGACCGGGGTGAACTTGATGGCGTTATCTACCAGCTGCATCAAAACCCAAGAGATTTTGTCCAGGTCCGCGGCGATCTGCATGGATTCGTTGGGTAAGAAGAGGTGCAGGTTGATCTGCCGCTCATCGGCTTTGGCCTGGCTGCGTTTGATCACCGAACGGAGCAGCTCGGCGATGTCGCAAGGCCGGATATGCAAATAGACCTGGTTGCGCTCGCTGACAGAGAATTGGATGAGATCTTCTATCAGCACATTCAAGCGTTCAGCCGAACGTTGCACAATCCCCAGGACGTTTTGCTGTTCGGTCGACATATCGCCAAAATCTCCGGCGACCATCAGGTCCAGGTAACCGCGTAAATGCGTGAGGGGTGTGCGCAGTTCATGGGATATGTTGGCGACCAGGTTGGCCTTCAATTCATTGATGGAGGAAAGCTGTTCGAGCGCTTTGTCCAATTCCGCGGTTCGTTCGCGTACGCGGCGTTCGAGCTGTTCGTTTGCATCCTGCAGCGCCGAACGCAGCAAAATGAGTTGTTCTGTGGTGGCGGCATCCAGCGCCTGGCGGCTGATGAAGCCCAGCTCAACCAGAATATAGCCCAACGGCCGGGGACCGGCAGTGGATCGTAAAGCCGCCTGATGTTGGAGCGCCTGTTCAAGCTGGGCTTGCGTGATCAGGTTTTTCTCAACCAGGTAGGTTCCCAACATGGGAACCAGTATTTCAGGTGTTAGCGGCCCGGTCCCAGAACCGGTCATGCAGTTACTCCCTTTGCCAGGCCCAGTCTCCTGCCACCATGGTAGCCAGTGGTTTCATCTGATGCAAGTCTTGCGCCGGAATAGTGAAGGGATCCTGCTCAAGGACAATCAAATCAGCGTAGAAACCAGGGATAAGTTGCCCCTGAACGTATTCCAGACCAGCCGCGTAAGCCGAACCGGTGGTGAAGCCGTTCAACGCATCCTGCAGGCTGAGACGCTGTTCAGGATACCACCCCTCGGGGTTGGGGCTTCCATCCATGCGCCGTCGGGTGACAGCGGCATGCAAACCCCACCACGGGTTGGGGGATTCCACCGGCGCATCGGACCCGAAGGTCAGGTGGGTGCCGGCTTGGAGCAGAGTCTGATAGGCGTAAGCGCCGGCTGCGCGTTGACCCCAGAAAGCGTCGGCGATCAACATATCCGAGGTGGCGTGGATGGGCTGGACGGAGGCGATCACATTCAGGTGCGATAGGCGCTCGTAATCCTGCGGATGCAGGCATTGAACGTGTTCGATGCGGTGGCGCAACGGAGAAAGCCGGTTTTGCGTTTCAAAGGTACGCAGTTGTTCATAGGCGTTGAGCACCTCATGGTTGGCGCGGTCGCCGATGGCATGGATTGCCATGCTGAAGCCACCAGAGGCTGCCTTTTGACCGACTTCATAGATTTCTTCACTGTCGATGAAGAGGATTCCGGTGTTGCCGGGGTCTTCTTCATAGGGCTGAAGCATGGCGGCGGTGTGCGGGCCCAGCGCACCATCGGCGAACAACTTGACCGAACCGATGCGCAAGAATGCACTGCCGAAGCCGCTGCGCAGGCCCAATTCAGTGGCCTGGTCAAGCAGATCTGAAGGAATGGATTTGACCACCCGCAGCTTGAGGCGACCGGATTGGTCCAGTATTTGCAGCGCGCTGAAGCACCTGGCGCGGTCAAAATCATGTACGCCGGTGATGCCCAGGCTCCACAACGTTTTTTGCGCGGCTTGAATGTTGGTTGACAGCTGATTGACATCCACTGAGGGGATGATGTCTTCAATCACCTGCATGGCGCTTTCCAGGAGGATACCGGTGGGCTTGCCCATTTCATCGCGGACGAACTTCCCGCCTTCGGGATCAGGCGTTTCCGCCTGGATTCCCGCCAGGCGCAGCGCGGCTGAATTGGCCCATCCTGCGTGTAGTGATTTGGCAGTCAGGTAAACCGGGTGGTTGGGGGCAATTTCATCCAGTTCTTTGATCGAGCCGAAGCCTTCGGGCCATACGTTCTGGTTCCATCCGTGCCCGCGCACCCAGGCGCCGGGTGCGGTCTGCTGGACCCGTTCAGCGACACGACGCAAACATTCCGCCCGAGTTGAGGTTTCGCAGTCCACCACAGCCAGGCTGAGAGCGTAGTGTTCCAGATGGATATGCGAGTCAATCAGGCCGGGCCAGACAGTTTTTCCGCCCAGGTCGGTGATTTCAACATTTTTGCCGAAGCGACTGAGCATGTCCTGATAGGATCCGGTTGCGATGATCAGGCCATGGTCAATCGCCAGCGCTGAGACAGGCCTTGCTCCGGGTTGATTGGTATGGATGTTGCCATTCACCAGTAGTTTCATACGATCATTCATCCTTGATAATTTTCTGCATCAGATCGTTCAACTCTTCGTCAGAGAAGTAGTAAATCACCACCGACCCGGAACCGCGCTGGCTGCGATTCAAGCGAACCTTGGTGCCCAGGTAGCCCAGGAGGCGATCTTCCAGCGCCTGCACCTCAGGCTGGACCTCGCGCGGTTTTGTGCGTTCGGGTCGGGTGCCCAGGCGCGCATTCACGATGGCTTCGGTCTGTCGAACCGAAAAGCCCTGGTCGATGATCAGATTCAGCACGGAGATCTGCGCTTCAGCGCTTTTTAGACTGAGCAGCGCGCGGGCATGGCCTTCGCTGATCAGGCCTTTGCGCAGGGCTGTTTTGACTTCATCCGGCAGGTCCAGCAGGCGCGTGGTGTTTGTGATGGTGCTGCGGCTCTTACCGACACGTGCAGCCACATCTTCATGGCGCAAGCCAAATTCGTCCATGAGAATTTGGTAGGCCTCCGCAGCCTCCAGCGGGCTGAGATCGGCGCGCTGAATATTTTCTATCAGGGCGAGTTCGAGGCGTTCCTGGTCGCCAGCGGGGCGCAGGATGGCTGGAACCTGATCCAGACCTGCCAGGCGCGAGGCACGCAGACGGCGTTCGCCGGCGATCAGGGTGTAATTGCTGGCGCCTGGCTCTCCGGTGACGATGAGCGGCTGCAGAACGCCGTGTTCACGGATCGACTCGGCCAGTTCCATCAGCGATTTATCGTCCATATCCAGACGGGGCTGGCGCGGATTGGGGAGAATCTGGTCGATGGGGATGTAGATCAAATCACCGGTAGGCACTCTGGATTCGCCCGGAATGATTGCTCCCAATCCTCTGCCTAAACCACCCTTTTTTGTCATGAGTCAGTCCTCGCTCAGGCTGTAAATTGCGGAATGTGAACCCCATCCTGCTCTAGGATTTCACGAGCCAGGGCTTCGTAGGCATGCGCAGCAGCTGACTCGGGGGCATACAGGGAGATGGGTTTGCCGTAAGACGGCGCTTCGGCAAGGCGAATGCTGCGTGGAATGACGGCTTCAAACACCTGGTCTGGGAAGTAGCGCCGCACTTCGGAGACGACATCGGTAGCCAGGCGGGTTCGACCATCGTACATGGTCAGGATCACACCGCGAATGGCCAACTCGGTAAAGAGCGAACTGCGCACCCGATCAATCGTCTGGGTGAGCTGCCCAAGACCTTCCAGCGCCAGGTATTCGCACTGCACCGGGATGATCACGCCGTCGCGCGCAGCCAGCAGGCCGTTGACGGTGAGCAATCCGAGCGAGGGCGGGCAGTCGATCAAGATGTAATTGTAGCGGTCATTGACCGAGTTGAGCACGTCGCGCAGGCGGCTTTCCCGGTTGGACATTTCAACCAGTTCCACTTCGGCGCCAGCTAGCGCTGGAGAAGAAGGCAGGAGCGAGATTTTCAGGCGCGGGTTGTGCAAAATTTGTGGAGCAATGGGCGCCTGACCGATGAGTACCTCATAGGTGCCCATACGCACGGTGCTCTTGTCCACGCCGAGAGAAGAGGTAGCATTGGCTTGTGGGTCCAGGTCCACCAGCAGCACGCGCTGACCGAAATAGCCCAGGTACGCGCCCAGGTTGATTGCCGATGTGGTTTTACCGACCCCGCCTTTTTGATTGACCAGTGTGTATATGCGTGCCATTGTGTTTTAAATGATCTCGGTCATCGCCATTTGAATTTCATCCGCGTTAGGGATGCTGCCCATGCCGCGGCGAGTGACACTGAAGGAAGCCAGGTGAGTGGCAAAGCGCCCCGCTTCCCATGGATCGCGGGTGGCGCCTAAACGGTAGAAAAAGGATGCGGCGAAGATATCGCCTGCGCCGGTCGGTTCAAGTTCATCGACTGGCGGCGGGCGAAAACGGCGCACATCGCCATTCCAGTAGACCCGCGCACCTGCGGCGCCTTCGGTGACTGCCAGAACGCGAATATGGGAGGCGAAATCCTCAATATAACTTTCATCGCCGTGCACGTCTTCAATGCTCAGCACCGCAGCCGATGCATTTTGCATAACAAAGCCGGCTTCCGGCCAATCGGTGAAGCGCACCAGGCCTTGTTCATCCCAGGCGCGCATCCAACCCTGCGGCGTCAAGCCGATCAGCGCATTGGGAAAGGCACGCACCAGGCCGGGATCGACTTCATTGGCAACCGGGGCCAGGTGAACGATGGATGGATTGCGCCAGCTCTCTGGAACCAGGGATAAATTGAGCGTCGGGGCGCGGTGATGCAGATACTGCACGCGCCCGGCAGGCGTCTGGATGTTTTCGAAAACGGTATTGTCTTCAGAAGTCAACCCGGCGACCGGGATGCGGTTGAGCTCCTCCAGGTTGAGGCAGTTGTTGCATGCGGTAACAATGCCCACCCGCAGCCCCAGTGCCTTGGCTGTCAACGCCGAGTAGGAAGCCGTCCCACCAATTTGTGACCCGGTTGGCGTAATATCTTCGGTGATGTGGCCTATGATCAAATAATCGACGGGTTCAATCGGGACAATTCGATACATGAGTTACCTTTAATTACGGTTTGGTAGGAACGCCGGAATCCTGGGAAATATCAGGTTCTTCGGACATTTCGCCAGCCAGGTTGCGCATGGCATCGTCGATGGTCATGGCTTCACGGCGCATGCCAGGCGCGGGCGTGCCGCAGTAGGGGCACAGGTTCCACGCCAGTTCAATCGGTTTGGCGCAGTGATGGCAGGGCTTTTTGAGCCGTGTATAGCAGCTCGGACAGGCCACCCATTCTTCTTTGACGCGCCTTCCACAGCCCGGGCAGAGGCTCGACTCTTCGATGGATTGCAGCAGGGCCTCTTCTTCGAGGGTTTGCTGGAACTCCTCTTCCTGGGTACGCTGTGGTCGCAGAATGAGATAAACCAGGATGCCGGGCAGGAACAACACCGCAACCACCAGAACTGCCAGGATGCGCAGCAATGGATCCCGTGAGCGGCGGCGAATATCCCGATAGGTCCAGATGATCAGGCTGAGCCAGAGCGCAGCGCCGAACGCTGCGGCAAAGCCGATGGCTACGAGGAGAAAATTGCTGATGGTTGTAGGATTAAATGTCATGGCGGACTCCGCTAAAAAATTATAGCATGGATGAAGTTTTCCTATGGGGAAAGATGAGTACAATGAACGAGGAAAGGAAAAACGCAGCATGGTGAGAGAGTCGAAACCGGCCTATCGCATCACGGACATCGAAGAAACCGACCGGCCCAGAGAGCGGCTGGCAGAATTGGGGGCGCAATCCCTGTCCAACGCCGAGTTGATCGCCATTCTCCTGCGCGTGGGCGTGCCCGGAGAGAATGCCGTCCAGGTGGGGCAGCGCCTGTTAAATGACCTGGGCGGCCTGTATGGGCTGCACCGCGCATCCTTTAATGAAATCTGTTCGCAGTACGGTGTGGGTATGGCCAAGGCAGCGCAGATCAAGGCTGCGATTGAGTTGGGCCGCCGGCTGGCAATCCAGGAACCGGAGGAGCGGGCTGCCATCCATCACCCTGGCGATGCGGCTGAATTGGTGCGCTATGAGATGAGCGCGCTGAACCAGGAACACCTGCGCACCATTTTGCTCGATACGCGCAACCGGGTGATCACAATTGAGAAGGTGTATGTCGGCTCGCTAAATTCTTCGACTGTCCGGGTTGGCGAGCTTTTCAAAGCCGCCATCCAACGCAGTGCAGCCTCGTTGATCATGGTGCACAACCATCCCAGCGGAGACCCGACCCCCAGCCCTGAAGACGTGGCGCTGACGCGCTCGGTGGTGCAGGCGGGGAAGCTGATGGACATTGAGGTTTTGGATCACCTGGTGATTGGGCATAACCGTTACATCAGCTTGAAGGAGCGCGGGCTGGGTTTTTAATCCAATCAGCGTGTGGTTCAGGGCTTTCACAAAGTCCTAAAGACCAACCCCACCCCGGCCCGCCCCACGCTTTGAAGAGGGAAAAGGGGGAAGGCGCAAATTTATTAATTTGTGAAAGCCGTGGTGTGTGGTTTACCAAGCACTTGACCAAAACCGATAGAACGGATAAAATCATACCTCGCAGCCTCCCGTGAGGGAGGTGCGTTATTGATTGCCTGTTGAACGGGAAAAGGACAAAGTTTGTTCGAGAATCTGACCCAACGACTGGAGACCATCTTCCAGAACCTGCGCCGGCGAGGGAAACTCTCCGAGCAGGATGTGGACGCGGTGATGCGCGAGGTTCGCCTGGCGCTTCTGGAAGCCGACGTCCATTACAGCGTTGTGAAAGATTTCGTTGCCCGTGTGCGCGAGCGCTCAGTGGGGCACGAAGTGTCCGAAGCGCTCAACCCGGCCCAGCAGGTGGTCAAGATTGTTCACGAAGAATTGATCGCCACCCTGGGCGAGCCGGCGCGGCTCAACCTGACCGGCCCCAAACCCTGGGTGGTCATGCTGGTTGGTCTGCAAGGTTCCGGTAAAACCACGGCTACCGCTAAACTGGCGCGCATTCTGCGAGGTCAGGGTGAGCGTGTGATGCTGGTGGCAGCAGACCCCTACCGCCCCGCGGCGGTCAAACAACTGCAGACTCTGGGCGATAAAGTGGGCGTGACCGTCTTCCATGAGGAAGGGGTCAAACCGCCTGACCTGGCGGCGCACGCATTTGACTCCGCTCAAAAGGGCGGTTACACCGTCGTGTTGATCGACACCGCAGGCCGTTCGCAGCTGGATGACGCGCTGATGAACGAATTGCGCGCCATCACCGCGAAGGTCAAGCCGGTGGATATCTTGCTGGTGGTCGACTCGATGATCGGTCAGGAAGCGCTGCGGGTTGCGCAGGGTTTCCGCGATACCGTCACCCTGACCGGACTGATCATGACCAAGATGGACGGTGATTCACGCGGCGGCGCGGCGATTTCCATTCGCAGCGTGACCGGCGTGCCGATCAAGTACCTTGCCACCGGCGAGACGATCGAAGCCATCGAAGCTTACGATCCCTCCCGCCTGTCGGGACGCATCCTTGGCATGGGCGATATGATCGGCCTGATTGAGAAAGCCCAGCAGGCGTATGATGAGAAAAGTGCCCGTGAGCAGGCTGAGAAGATGCTCGGCGGGTCGTTTACCCTGGAAGATTTTGCCAACCAACTGCGCCAGATGCGCAAGATGGGTCCGCTGGCTTCCATTTTGGAGATGCTGCCAGGTCAACTCGGCCAGGCGGCTCGTTCGATCGACCCGAAAGATGCCGAACGTCAGCTCAAGCAGACTGAGGCGATTATCAATTCGATGACGCGCCAGGAACGGCGTGATCCGGACGTCCTGAATGCTTCCCGCCGTCGACGCATTGCGCGTGGCTGCGGCATGGAAGTGCAGGATGTCAACCGCCTGATCAAGCAGTTCCGCGAGGCGCAGAAACTTTTCAAAACCATCCAAAAGACAGGCGGCAAGCGCATGCCCCGCCTGTTTGGCTAGCACGATAGGGAGGCACAAACCGCGCCCTTCCGCGGTTCCCCCCTCCAGTTGCCAAAACCTATCTGGTCAGCCAGCAAAAAACGGTTAAAATAGAAGCAGTTTGACAGAAGGAGTCAGGTTCAATGGTTCGAATTCGTTTACGCCGTACCGGTTTAAGGCACCAGCCCACCTACCGTGTTGTTGTCGCTGACAAAGAATCTCCGCGCGACGGCCGCTTCCTGGAGATCCTCGGTTCGTACAATCCTCGTACCCAACCGCACAGCGTTGAGGTGGATGAGTCCCG
>JACRAG010000512.1 GCA_016213455.1 Anaerolineae bacterium
CGGCGGTTGAAATTGCCGGCTTGCGAGGAACGGTGGTAGAACACATACCACTGCCCGTTGAACTCGGCGATGGAGCCGTGGTTGTTCCAGGTTTGCGGGTCGCAGCCGGTGTTGTCGATGAGGATGCCGCGTTTGACATACGGACCCAGCGGCGCGGCACTGGTGGCATAAGCCAGGCAGGTGGCGCGCCCGCGGCTGATGTCGGTATAGACCAGGTAGTACAGGCCGTTGCGTTTGCGGATGCAGGCGCCTTCGTGGAAACCGTGTTCGGCTTCGGTGAGGATGCCCTTGTGCAAGGTGTCTGGCTCAATCCCGCGCAGGTCGGGGCGCAGCCGGGCGCCACGCAGGCTGAACTGCCCCCAAAAGTAATACACCTGCCCATCGTCATCCACCAGCGCTGCCGGGTCAATGCCGTCACCGTCCGCGCCAGCCACCGGAGAAGCCTGGGTGAAGGGGCCTGCCGGGTTATCACTCACCGCTACGCCCTCGCCGCCGTTGGCCAGGCAGAAATACAGGTAATAGCGCCCGTTATGGTTGATGCAGTCCGGCGCATACAGAGGCGAGTCCGTCCACGGCACCCCGCTGTTGGGTCCGGTGGAGGAGAAGCTCTCACCGTGGTCCTGCCAGTGGATCAGGTCGGGTGAGGAGAAAACGCGGTACTCGTAGCTGCAGTAAGAAGTGCCGCCGGTGATGTCATAGGAGCCGTACAGGGTGATGCGTCCGTCGCTCCAGACGCGCGCCTCGGCGTCGGGGACGAAGTGCTGGACGGGCAGAATGGGATTCATGCGGGAGGGATCTCCTGAAGATTGGGGTTTGGGTTGATTATACGGCAGGAGCGTCGATCCGGTATAATGGCAAAAATTTTCATTGGAGACCAGGCATGGGGACGATCGTTGCGATTGGCGGAGGCGAGTTGGGTTTGGGAGAAACCCGGCTGATCGATCAGGAAATTGTCAGATTGTCGGGCAAAACCAACCCGGCGCTGCTGTTCCTGCCGACAGCCAGCCGGGATGCGGAGAACTACATCGATACGGTAAAAACGCAATTTGGCGCGTTGGGCTGCCAGGTCAGCGCGCTTTGTCTGACCCGCGACGGCATGACGGCTGACATGGCCCGCGAAGCCGTCAGCGCGGCGGACATCGTGTACGTGGGTGGAGGCAGCACGGCTTTTATGATGGTGCAGTGGCAAAAGTTCGGCGTGGATGAAGCCCTCAAAGCCGCCTATGCGCGCGGCGCGGTGTTGTCGGGGTTGAGCGCCGGCTCGATTTGCTGGTTTGTTGCCGGTCACAGCGACAGTGACCTGATCGACAACAACGGGGTGGGGGCGTACCGCTGGGTGAACGGGTTGGGGCTGCTGCCATTCGTGAACTGCCCGCATTATGACGAACCCGAGCGCCAATCCTTTAATGAGATGGTCAAGGAGCAGGGCCTGGAGGGCATAGCGCTGGAGAATAATGTCGCCCTGGTCGCGGTGAATGGGGGTTACGCGATCCTCAAAGCTGACCCGGCCAAAAAGGCCTACCGGTTTTTCCGCAGCGACGGCGTGTGGACGAAACAGGAAATGGCATAAGCCGGGCTTTTGACCGTTGACTAATGAATGCAAACAACCCCGCCATGGATTGGCGGGGTTGTTTGCGTTCGGGTCAATTTATTCCGGCGGCGGCTCGGATGAATCGCGCGGCTCGGTGTATTTGGGGATGCGGTCGCGCACCTGCCGGTCGTGATGCGCTTTACGCAGCAGATCGCCGGATTGCGCCGCGAGACCGACCGCGGTGAGCAGCAGCATACCCAGCCAGCCCAGGTTTTCATAGGCGGGTGAGAGCGTTGCCAGGGCAGTGTGCGCCATGAAGGCTCCGACCAGGGTGGAGAGGATCACCAGGCCCCATTCGAACATACCCGCGACCACCGCCAGCCCGACCACACCAAACACAATCGCCGCCGCGATTTGCAGCCAGCCAGGCGCATTGCTGGCGACGTTGTAGCCGATGAGGGCAAACACGGCGCCGCCCGAAAGCATGACCATGACGCGGTTGAGGAAGCCCGCCAGGATGGCAAACACCACACCCACGCCGATGGACAGCCAGGGCAGCAGCCCTTCGGGCACGCCGGTGAGCAGGCGAGGCGCTAGCACCACGCCCAACAGGAAGCCAACCAGGCCAATGAAGACCCAGTAAAGCCGCCGTCCGGCAAACAGGGTGAGTAACCCAAGGATGAGCGCGGTGGCGGCAGTGGCGCTGTTGAAGGCGCTGGTAAACAGTTCAGCCATGATGCCTGCCTAGCCGTTCTTGCGCTGGAATTCCTTCATGAAGTCCACCAGCACGCGGGCAGACTCGACCGGCAGCGCATTATAGATGGAAGCGCGCAGGCCACCCACCGAGCGGTGGCCTTTGAGGCCGATCAGGTCGGCTTTCTTGGCTTCTTTGACAAACTGCTCTTCCAGTTCTTCGCTGGGCATGCGGAAGGGCACGTTCATGATCGAACGGGCATCCGGCGCGGCATGACCGTGATAATATCCGCCGGAAGAGTCGATGGCGTCGTAGATCAGGCCGGCTTTTTCCAGGTTGATCTTATGAATCGCCGGCAGACCGCCCAGGTCTTTGAGCCATTTCATCACCAGCCCGACGATGTAGATGGCGTAGCAGGGCGGGGTGTTGTGCAGCGAACCGCTCTCGGCGAGGATTTTGTAATCCAGCATGACGGGCAGCTTTTCGGGCGTGCGCGCCAGCAAGTCCTCGCGGATGATGACCACGGTCACGCCCGCCGGACCGGCATTTTTCTGCGCGCCGGCGTAGATCATGCCGTATTTGCTCACATCCACGGGCTGGCTGAGGAAGTCGGAGGACATGTCGCAGACCACTTCGACGCCCGCGGGCACTTCGAATTCTTTTTTGAACTCCACGCCGTGGATGGTTTCATTGTGGCAGAAATGCACATAGGCCGCCTGGGGGTCCAGCGTCAGGTCGCCCTGGGCCGGCAGCCGGCTGTAGTTGGAGGATTCTCCGTTGTAGGCGGCGCGGGTTGCACCGAGTTTGGCGGCTTCCTTCCAGGCGGTCTTGCTCCACGAGCCGGTGACCACGTAGTCGGCGGAGGCGCCGGCGGGGCGCAGGTTCATCGCCAGCATGGCAAACTGCAGCGTCGCGCCGCCCTGCAGGAACAGGACCTTGTAATTGGTGGGGATGCCCAGCAGTTCACGCAGGTCCGCTTCGGCGGTCTGGATGATGCTTTCATACTCTTTGGAGCGGTGGCTCATTTCCATCACCGACATGCCGCAGCCCTGGTAGTCGAGCATTTCGGACTGGGCTTTTTCGAGGACGGAGACCGGCAGGATGGACGGGCCGGCGTTGAAATTATGGACACGCTTGACAGAGCTCATGAAAATCTCTCCGGTGAAATTTGAATATCGGTTGATAGGGTACGTACTCTAATCATAACCCGGATTGGCCTCCGGGGAAACTATGATTTTAATAACCGAAATCGCAGTCGTTTGGTTTATTGTTGTAAATAAAGACTTTACACTTGTGTATTCTGGGCATAGGGCTGGCTCCAATCCAGAATGTAGCGGATGAAGTCCAGCGTGCGCGTAAAATCCTGCGGGTCGGCGGGTTGGCCCATGCGGGTCGCCAGGTAGGGGCGCTGGTCGGCAGCGCGTTGGATCAGCGCGCGCCAGGCAGGGTTCAGGGCAGCTTGCGCCCAACGCGCCGCGCCGGGTTTGGAGACCACGGCGGCGTTTTGCAGCGTGTAGGCCATACGGCAAAGCGTGAGGGTCATGAAGGATTGGTACCAGTGCGTGTTCATTTCGTCGGGTTGGAGCAGGATTTGATCGCACCAGCCGCGCAGGATGGCGTAGGTCTCGCGGCGCAGGTCGTCCGGGTCCACCGGGTCGATCAGGGTGTGCGGGGGCGGACCGGAGAGGGGAATGCCGTGGTTGCGAAGCACCCAGCGCACCACCGCGGTGTTGTCGTGGTTGGAGCGAATGAACTCGCGTGCGCCGTTGTCGAGGTAGGCGAACCCGGCGCGGGTGGGGTCCACGCTGCGCATGACGTCTGCCGGGATGTAGGAGCCTTCGAGGTGTTTGGCCAGGGGCGTATCCACATCGTAGAGGCGCTGGTGCATGGCCTGCAGGGCAGCCCATTCCACCGCGTTGAGGTCGTGCTCTACCACCACCAGGAAATCGACATCGCTGTACATGTCGAAGTCGCCCAGCGCCAGCGAGCCTTGCATGTACGCGCCGACGAAGTTGAACCCGAGGATGGCCTCGGCGCTGGCTGCCAGGTCAAACAGGACGGCATTGAGTTCCGGAACGGGGCTGGGCATGAAGGTCATGAGGATTCCTGATGGTCAAAGTTGTGAGCATGATACACCCGTTTGGCGTGAAAAAGCTGGCAACATCCTCATTCTCCTGGGGGATCCGTTGTTTTCCAGCTTGATGAATGGCGTGTGGGTTGCCGGCTAATTGTTTAATCGCTGATTAAAACTACAGATCTTCCACGGCCTGTGTGGAAAAGTGGATGTATGGAAAGCAGCCCGGCTGGTGGGTGTCATAGACGCCGTGCGGGCTCATCACCCAGGCGGGGTGGGGTTGGACTTCGAGTCCGCTCATCACCAGCTTCTCAAAACGGCCAAAGAACATCCGCCAGGTATCACCATCCTGGGGAGGCAGCGAGCGCCCGTTCGCCAGCCACTGCATACCCTGCCAGGGGAAAGCTACGATCACCTGCCAGCCTTTGTCCAGGTCAGAGGAGTCGTTGAGGGTTCCCTGCAGGCTGACCGCGCTGCGAATGCCGGGGAAGTCCCAATCCAGGAAAGCCCAGCGGGTTTTGCGTGGATGAGTACCCTCCCAGAAGGTAGCCGCCTGGCGGTCGTAATCGCCGCCAAAGGAGAAGACGCGGCGGGTTTTCAAGTCGAACTCGGGCACATCAAATCGGCTGCCGGGGGTAAAGGCATCGCGCCAGATGAAGAGGATTTCATAGATGGTGTTGAGCGCATTGATTTCAAACTCGTAATAGCAATCCCCACCGTCGATGAAGATTTCGACATCGTTTTCCTGAAAGATAATCGCGTCGCGCTGCGTGTGGTGGGCTTCCAGGAAAGGCTCTTCGATCCAGAAGCCGACATAGAAGTTTTGATCATCCCACAACGCCGCCATGCGCGTGTCGAACAATCCGGGTGTGCCTGTGACCGTATCGACGAAGCGGGCCGATTTGGGCGCTTTGTGCCAGGCGGCTTCGCTCAACAAGCCGTCGATGGCAAGCGGCTCGCGGGTGCGGTAGCAGGTGTAATGGACAATGCTTTCTTCAGGGCAGGTCGGAGAGTCGTTCACAGCAGCCTCCATGCAGGGATTTGTTTTGATTATAGATGAAATGACCCGGCGCGGCGCAGCAAAGATCCGTCGGCGCAATACAGTGTTTTGCGCCCGGCTGGTTAGCTTGGATGGGAGCGAGGGAATCGTCCCGGTTCCGGTGATTTATCCCCTATAATGAGGGAGGAGACGAACAACCTATGGATATTCTTCGCGTGAAATCGAAACCGGTCAAGCATATTGCGTTGGTGGCGCACGACGGCATGAAACAGGATCTGCTCGAATGGGCGACCTACAACAAAGGCACGCTGCGCAAACATGCCCTGTATGCCACCGGCACCACGGGCAAGCTGGTGATGGAGCATACCGGCTTGCTGGTGACGCGTTTTCATTCCGGCCCGGTGGGCGGCGACCAGCAGATCGGCGCGCGCATTGTGGAGGGGGCGATTGACTTCCTGATTTTCTTCTGGGATCCGTTGATGCCGCAGCCGCATGACCCCGATGTGAAGGCGCTGCTGCGTGTGGCCGTGCTGTACAATATCCCCACGGCTTCCAACCGCAGCAGCGCGGATTTCCTGATCTCATCGCCCTTGATGGACAGTGAATACGTGCGCCTGGTGCCGGATTACATGGACCGCATTCACCTGGCCGAAGACGAGAGCTGAGCGGAGGCGGATATGGTGCGGAAAATTCTGCACCTGGATCTGGATGCATTTTTCTGCGCGGTGGAGGAGCTTGGCCGCCCAGACCTGGTGGGCAAGCCCTTCGCGGTGGGGGGACGGCCCGAGGCGCGGGGTGTGGTCTCTTCCTGCTCCTACCCGGCGCGCCGCAAAGGCGTGCGTTCGGCCATGCCCATGGCGCGTGCGCTGCGCCTGTGCCCTGAGCTGATTGTGGTTTCGGGGCATCACAGCGATTACCGCGCTTACAGCCAGCGGGTGATGGCGGTGCTGGGGGAATATACTGCCTTGATCGAGCAGATTTCGATTGACGAGGCCTTTCTGGACCTGACCGACCTGCCGCAATCCGGTGAGGAGCTGGCGCACGCGCTGCAGCGAGCTATCCGCGAGCAGGTGCACCTGCCCTGTTCGCTGGGTGTGGCGACCAACAAGCTGGTGGCCAAAAGTGCCACCGAGTACGGCAAGAGCCAGCACCGCGGCGAGGGCTACCCCAACGCTGTGACGGTGGTGCCGCCAGGGCAGGAGACGGCTTTTCTGGCTCCGCTGCCGGTGCAGGCCCTGTGGGGTGTGGGACCCAAGACTGCCGAGGCGCTGGAGGGGCTGCGCGTCAAAACCATTGGCGACCTGGCGGCGCTGCCCGAGGCGGTGCTGGCGCGCAAGTTTGGCATCAACGGGCATGACCTGTGGCTGCGCGCGCGCGGGGTGGATGACCATCCGGTGGAAACCGAGCATGCCATCAAATCGGTCAGCCAGGAGACCACCTTTGAACGCGATGTGAGCGACGGCGAGCGCCTGCGTCGTGTGCTGCGCGAGTTGAGCGAGAACGTGGCCTTCCGCCTGCGGGCTGACCGCCTGTGCGCGTCCACCGTGAAGCTGAAACTGCGCTGGGCCGATTTCACCACGCCCACCCGGCAGGTGAGTCTGGCGATGCCCACCGACCAGGACGGGGTGATTTATGCGGCTGCGCTGGGGTTGTTCGACGCACTGTGGGAAAAAGGACGCCCGGTACGGCTGTTGGGGGTGGGCGCAGGCCGCCTGAGTGAGGCGGCTCACCAGCCCAGCCTGTGGGATACACCGGACGATCGCGAGCGCCGCCTGCTGGATGCGCTGGACGATCTGCGCGAGCGGTTTGGCGAGCGGGCGGTGCGGCGGGGCAAACGAAGCTGATGGAATCCGTATCCATCCGATCCTTCCTTTTCCCTGCTTCCTTCAGGTCAGGGGGTTTTGAAATGCGCGCCGGTTATTGTTAGATCGGTTGATTACCGGGCGGACAAGAATACATTGAGGTGAACATGGATTTCCGCAAAGATATGCCCAGCAAAGTCATCGACGGGCTGCTGCCCACCGTGGCGCTGTACCTGCTGACCTTCGTGGTCAGCATGCCGGTGGCGCTGATTCGGCACTATTTTGACGGGCCGGGGCTGCTGGTTTATCTTTCCGCGTTGATCGCGATTGCCATGTTCAGCATGCACCGCGCGCTGTTGTGGCGCGCCAGCGAACCTGCGCGCGCGTTTTACGGCATGGCAGGAGGACTGCTGGCGTGGGGCTCGGTGGAGGTGGGGTTGGCGCTGGACCAGCGCCCTCTGATGGGCTTCACCCTGGCGGGCATGCTGGTGATGGGCATTCTGATGACCATGCTGTTCTGGCGCCCGCACTTGCCGCTGGGGGGGCAGTTCTTCGCGGTTACGCTGCTTTGCTTTGGTGCGGAGCGCCTGGTGGTGACTTACCTGTTGAGCCTGGCAGCCGGGTCGGAAGGGCTGGCGGCTGTCTTCCGCATTGCCGGCTTTGGACTGGGGGCTGCTGCGCTGGGCGTGCTGGGCTGGATGGCGGCTTTCTCCGACCGGCGCATCACGCGCATGTGGTCAGCGCTGGCTGCCGTGCTGCTGGCGGTGCTGTCCTTCTACCTGACCATGCTCTGAGTCTGGAGCACCTCGCGGTACACATTCATGATGCGTTCGACAATCGATTCCCAGGCATACTGGCGCGCGTATTGCGCGGCCTGCTGGCCCAGGGTGTTGCGCAGGCCCGGCTCGGTGAGCAGGCGGGTCAGCTTCTGGCTGAGCGCCAGCGGATCGCCGTCCGGCACCGCAAACCCGGTGAGTCCGTCCTGCACCAGGAAGGCCAGCCCGCCCACCTGTGAGGCCACCACCGGCGTGCCGCAGGCCATGGCTTCCAGCGCCACCATGCCAAAGGACTCGTAGAAGGACGGCATGATCAGCACATCCGCTGCGGAATAGTAATAGGGCAGGGTATCCTGTCCGCGCTTGCCCAGGAAGACCACCAGCTCATCCAGCCCCAGCTCTTTTTGCAGATTCTGCAGGCGCTGCATCTCGGCGCTCAGGTTTTCACCGCTGGCCGAAGGATCACCGCCCACCACAGCCAGGTAGTGGGGCGCCTGGCACTGCACGCCCTGCTCGCGCAGCAGCGCGATGGCGCGCATCAGCGTATCCAGGCCTTTCAACGGCTCGATGCGCCCGACGAAAAGCAGCATGCGCTCGTCCAACGGCACGCCGATGCTCTCGCGGGCTTCTTCCATGGGGATGGGGTAGAAATGGCTGGTGTCCACGCCGGGGGGGATGACGCGCACGCGCGAGTCTTCGGCGTGGTAGAGAAAATGCAGCTGTGACTGTTCAGCCAGCGTGGCGGCGATGATGCGGTCCGCCACCTGCATCACCCGGCGTTCGCCGTCGATGCGGTACTCGCCTTCGGTCTCCTCCGGCGAGCGGGCGATGCGGTTCTTCATCAGCCCGAGGGTGTGGAACATCTGCACCACCGGCACATGCCAGGCCTGCTTGAGCTGCTCGGCGGCGATGCCGGACATCCAGTAGTTGGCATGGATCACGTCGTAGCGGATGCCTTTTTCGGCGGCGAAGCGCTGAATGCCCTCGGCAAACGCGGGGATGAAGTTCGCCAGCTCTTTTTTGGACATGGGCACTTCCGGCCCGGCGGGGATGTGCACCACGCGGTTGCCGTAACCCAGATCGTGCAGAATGTGGGGGACGTGCTCGTCCTGCGAGCGGGTGAAGACATCCACATGCACGCCAATGCGTCCCAGGTAGCGGGTGACCTCGCGCACGTAAACGTTCATGCCGCCGGTGTCTTTGCCGCCCAGGGTAGCCAGCGGGCAGGTGTGGTAGGAGAGCATGGCGATATTCATAGGCACAATTGTAACCCGGATTCCTTGATGGAACAGCCGGGGTGCTGTATAATGTGTCGCGCGCCACCGTAGCTCAGCTGGCAGAGCAGACGTTTCGTAAACGCCAGGTCAAGGGTTCGAATCCCTTCGGTGGCTCTTCCCATTTAATCGGATATATGGGGGTTATTGACCGATCACAACGGCATATCGGATGGTTCGCCTTTTTGTGATTCGTCCAATCTGCGTGGCTTTAAGATTAGACGTTGGGTCTATGATTTGTTAAGATGCAAAATCCCTGAGTGGATTTCGCAACCACTCAGGGACGGGTGAAAACTGAACCAATCCGTTTAGCCTCGCCACCCTTCCTGGTGGTTGCTGGTCAGGCCTTGGTGAGTGTTTCAGCACTCGTCAGGGTTGTTTCGTATAGCACGACTGGTCTATGCACATGTCAAGTTGGTTTGCTCTACCCCAATTCCATTGCTTTACCTGTTTTCAACCGACTCTTGTGGGGTGATTGGGCTTTCAGCGCCAGTCGGCAGTGGAAATTCGATTCACCGCATGGCCATTCCGCACGCGGGATCGATAGCAGGGTTCAGCCGAACGGCTCTGGTTCATAACTCCCTTAAGACGTTACCCCGGTTAATACCGGGTACAAGCGAAAAAAACGATAGTTTGCACCACCCCAATCGAGGGTTCATACGAGGGGTATAAACCAGCCTTGCGGGCTTGAATCCGCCCGGTTCAAACCCATTTCCAGCTCGATTCGGTCGCTCCCCACACGGGGATTGTGGTATCCCAAGCGACCACCTTATCAACTGGGTGGTTTTTTTTGCCCAAACCAGCTACCTTAACTGCCATTTCGATCAAATAATCAGAAATCCTGACTCCTTTTGTGAAAAAGATCACAAAAAATGATGCATAATGGTAATAATTGTGCTAATGTTAAGTTGTTCCGGCTCAACCTCCATTCCTCATGAGTGTAAATTATGGCAAAATTGATTCGGCGTGGAATTCCGGTTTACCTGTTGCGTGTCCTATTCCTGGCCTTCGTGCTCTTTCTTGCCGGGCCTGGGTGGATGCAGATGGTGCACGCTCAAAGTCTCCCGCCGGATTTTCCAACCACGCCCATCCGTGACGCATTCAATCGTGCCAATGGTTCAATCGGCACGGCATGGAACGGCAACAAGACCGGTTTTGCGATCAACGCTAACCGGCTGGATGTCGGCACAGGTGGATACCTGCTGTGGCGTACCCCTTCGTTCGGCGCCACCCAGGAAGTGCACGTGACCCTCAGCGCCATCGATCCGGCAGCCGGGGAGATTGCTCTGCTGCTCAAATCGCAGGGAAATTCGACCTGGAACAAAGGCGTGATCAAGGTCATTTACCATCCTGACATACAGCGGGTGCAGGTGTTTACCTATACCTCGACCGGCGGATGGGTCCAGCAAGGCGCAGATATCGATCAGGCCTTCGCCAACGGGGATCGATTCGGCGCCAAGGCAACCGTCAGCGGGCAGGTCGTCATCTACCGTAACACCACCCAGGTGGCTGCAGTCGACATCCGCAGCTGGAGCCTGTACACCAAGGGGGGGTATATCGGTTTATGGTTTACCAATGCAAGCAACATGCTGGTTGACGACTTCGGCGGGGGAACCTGGGTTCAGCCAACGCCCACTCGGACCTCCACTTCAACCCCCACGATCACTCAGACCTCCAGTTCAACCCCCACACTCACCCAGACCTCTGCGCCAAGCTTAACCCCATCCCCACTTCCCAGCGATACGCCCACACCGGTTCCCAGCGCCACACCACTGCCCAGTGACACGCCCACACCCGTTCTCACTTTCACACCCGAACCCTCAGCTACCCCCACGCCGCTGCCGACTGCCACGTCTGAGCCGTTGGTCACCCCCACTTCGACAAACCAATCACCTGCCACGACCGGGCATTTTGCCATCGGTCCGGGTGGATCGGATGTCATCCCACATCAGGTCGTGCGGACAAACGACGACCGGGTGTTTGTGTTTGCCTATCGCGGTGATCTGTCCAACCAACTCATGGCGTACTGGACCAGCCAGGTGGGGTTCCCCACCGAGGCTGCGCAATTCACCGCAGCCACGCCGTACACTCAGCCGGCGGTGATTATTTCTGTCGAGACGGTTTACGATGGTCTGAACACCATTCATGTCCTGTTCAACTCCACCGATGGTACA
>JACRAG010000510.1 GCA_016213455.1 Anaerolineae bacterium
GTAACGGGTATTGGTGTCGAGTATCTCACCCAGGAGGAGTTCCGTGCCGATCGTAATGATCTCAGCTTTGGGCATGCAGATTCCTTTGCGATTTCGAGTAGAATAAACCCGTAGCCGGCAGACGAGCGCCGCTTTGTTGTAGGTTTTCTGTCCGGCCCGGGCGCCTAAGGTTATTGTACCTGTTGAAGCGCATCTTGTCCCGGTCAACTTGCGCTATGCGCCGGATGGGATTGATCTTAAACAAGTTTAGCACGAAACAAGACATCAAAAAAGTGAACGCTTTTTCATTGTTATATCTTTCGACTGGTTCAGGCCATTTGATGGCTGCCAGGGCTTTAGCTGAAGCTTTGCATGAAATGGATCCCTCTTGCGCTATAAGCGTTGAGGATCCTTTGGCACGCAGCATTCCAATCATCCCTCGATTGGCCAATTGGGCTTTAGGGATATCTTCGCGCAGAGGCGGAAGGTTTTATCAGCGCCAATGGGAGAGCGGGCGATCGCCGTTTGTGAAGGCCGTTTCGCAACTCCGGTTGTTGTCGGGCGGTCTGCCGGCATCACCCCACACGGCGGTCATCGCGACGCATGTCTTTGCGCTGCGCATGGCGCTGGCAGCCCGCAGGCGCGGCGCAGCCTATCACTGGATTTATGGCGTGGTTACGGATTTTGGCCTGCACGGTTTTTGGCCATTGGAAGGGGTGGATGGGTACTTTGTTGCCCATGAAGATCTGGCGCAAGAGCTGGTGCGCCGTGGTTTGGACGCGCAGCGTGTGCATGTGACGGGCATTCCGCTTCGCAAGGGGTTCATCCCCGTGGATGCGTGGCAGCCGCCCCGCAGCGCCGGCGCGCTGCGCGTGGTGATCATGGCGGGGGGCGTGCACAGCGGCGCTTATACCGGAAGCCTGGACTGGCTTCAAGAGATGATTGGTCAGGTTGGCGTATCCCGCGACCTGGTACGTTTTACGGTGGTAGCCGGCAGCCGTGCCGATCTTCAAGCCGCGGTGGATCGATGGGCCGGTAGCGCGCCTTATTATGTGTCGACGCGTGGTGTGGTGAATGATATTCCGGCGTTATACCGGTCGCATGATCTGATACTGGCAAAACCGGGTGGCCTGACCGTGGCTGAAACATTGGCGTGCGGTATTCCGCTGGCGTGCATGCGGGCTGGACCGGGCCAGGAGACCGCCAATGTGGCTTTCCTGGAACGGCATGGGTTGTTGATGCAAGGGAAGCAGCCCGCCCAGGCTGCGCAGATAATCCGTGACGCGATTTCCCACCCCGCGTCTTTGTTCGAGTGGAAACAAAAAGCGCGCACGCTGGGTAAGCCGGATGCGGCCAGGGCAACTGCAGCACATATTCTTTCGGAGGTGCAGTGAACCGCCAGGCGCTGGGACGATTGGGGGAGGATCTGGCCGCGGTCTATCTGGAGGAGCGAGGTTATTGCATCCTGGAGCGGAATGTGCGTACCCGCCACGGCGAGATTGACTTGATTGCGGAAAAGGCTGGCGTGCGGGTGTTCGTGGAGGTCAAGCTGCGCAGTGGGGTGGGGTATGGGCTGCCTGAAGAAGCCGTAACGGCGCAGAAGCGCAAGCATATCCTGGATGCGATCGCTGCTTACTGGCAGGCGAAAGCGGAAGAAATCGAATGGCGGGTGGATGTCCTGGCGATCATCCGCACGCCCGGATCGGATGAAGTACAGGTAGAACACTTTGAAAATGCCCTCACCGAATAATGTGCTGGTGGTTTTGATTGGTCCGACCGCGGTTGGGAAAACCGAGACTGCGCTGCGCGTAGCCGAAGAGCTTGACGCGGAGATTGTTTCGGCAGATTCCCGTTTGTTCTACCGCGGCATGGACATCGGTACCGCGAAGCCTTCGGCGGCGGAACTGCAGCGCGTGCCACATCATCTCATCGATGTGTCCAACCCGGACCAACCCTGGAGCCTGACCCTGTACCAGCAAAAAGCGGCGGAGGTGATTGCCGGTATTCATGCGCGCGGCAGACTGCCGCTGCTGGTGGGGGGCACCGGACAGTACATTAAAGCTGTGGTTGAAGGCTGGCAGCCACCGGCGCAGGTGCCCGATCCCCGCTTGCGCAGCGTTTTGGAGCGCCTGGCGGATGCAATTGGCGGAGATGAATTGCATCGTAGGCTGGCAGTCGTGGATCCGCAGGCGGCGCAGGTGATTGATGCACGCAATGTTCGGCGCACCATCCGCGCGCTGGAGGTTGTTCTTCATTCCGGGCGGCGCTTTTCGGAGCAGCGAACCAAAGCTCCGTCGCCATATCGTGTTCTGCAAATCGGCCTGACCCGCCCGCGGGATGAGCTATATGCGCGCGTGGATGCGCGGATCGATGCGATGTTTGAGGGTGGGTTGCTCGATGAAGTCCGCGGACTGCTGGAAAAAGGTTACTCACGCAAGCTGAATACGCTCTCCGCTATTGGTTATCGGGAAACAGCTGCGGTATTGGCAGGTGAAATGAGTGTGGAAGAAGCCAAGACCGCCATGCGGCGATTGACACGCCGTTATGTGCGCCAGCAGGGCGCCTGGTTCCGCGAGGAAGACCCAACCATTCACTGGTTTTCGGTGAGTGAGCAGACACCGGAGCAGGTAGTGGGGTTGATCCGAGCATGGTTGGAGTCATTGTCGTCATCCGATGAGGAGGGTTAATGACCGGCTTATCGCAGCGCGTCACATAAATCGAAAAAGTTGCCCTGATTGTTGGTCTGTTTTTTTATCTTGGGTACCTGGCATTTATTATTTCCAGCGACCGTGGTCCGGTGGATTACGAGACCTTTATGAAAAAGACCCCCCGAAAGAAATTTCAGGGGGTCTTTTATCAGGTTAGTTGTTCATCGGAATGAGGGAAGGAATGCCGCCGCGCTTGCGCTGCGGAGGAGGGAAGATCTTCTCAAATTCTTCACGCGACAGGGTTTCCACTTCCAACAAGCGGTGGGCAACCTTATCCAGTTTGTCACGGTGTTCCATAAGGATGGCTTTGGCCTGTGTGTAGGCTTCACTGACCAGGCGGCGCACTTCTGCGTCGATCTGTTCGGCGACAGCGTCAGAATAGTCACGCTGTTCCGAGATTTCCCGACCCAGGAAGACCAGTTCTTCCTTCTGACCGTAAACCATCGGACCAAGCAGTTCGCTCATGCCCAGGCGGGTGACCATATTTCGCGCGGTCTGGGTGACCCGTTCGATGTCGTTGGAAGCGCCGGAGGTGATGTCATCGAAGACCAGTTCCTCAGCCGCGCGCCCGCCCAGCAAGCCCACCAGGTCAGCCAGCATGCGTTTGCGGGGCATCAACATGCGATCTTCTTCCGGAAGGGCCAGGGTGTAACCGCCTGCCATGCCGCGCGCAATGATGGAAACCTTCTGCACGGGGTCGGCCTCAGGCATCGCATTCATCACAACAGCATGTCCGGCTTCATGGTAAGCCACGATGCGTTTCTCTTCTTCGCTGATCAGACGGCTCTTGCGTTCAGGACCGGCGATGACGCGCTCAATGGCTTCCTCCAGCTCGGGCTGGCTGA
>JACRAG010000057.1 GCA_016213455.1 Anaerolineae bacterium
GATGCCCGCCAACAACGGGCCGACAACCTCAGCGCCGAACTTCAGGCCGGGTTGCCGAATCATGCTCTTTACCAGGTTTTTCCGGCAAGAAGTGAAACGGATCTCTTCCTTTGGAGTTCATTTTTAGTCACAGCGCCGGATCAATCTGCCGGGATTTTTGAAACCATCGCCAGACTACTCAATGCCCATCGAGCGGATCTGCGGCCCACCCATTTTTATTGGGGCTTTACCCGCCCTTCTGATTACTCGAAAGCGAAATCTAGCCAGGAGATCGATCCATTAAGTTCCGAGCACAAGAAATATCTGATCGTGTATCCGTTCAGCAAGACGGCCGATTGGTATCGCTTTGGCCGCGACGCCCGCCAGGGAATGATGAATGAGCATATTCGGATCGGGCACCAATATCCACAGATCTCTCAACTTTTGCTCTATTCGACCGGCCTTCAGGATCAAGAATTCATTGTGGCGTATGAAACGGACGACCTATCGGCCTTTTCGGCTCTCGTCTCCGAATTACGCACGAGCGACGCGCGCCCATATACTCTGAGCGACACACCCATTTACACTGCCGTGTATCACCCTACCCAAGACACCTTGACTCTTTTTATTTGAGGCGCACCGATATGATACCGAAAGCAATTTTAATGATGGCATACGGCGGTCCAGGATCCCTGGAGGATGTTGAACCGTACTTGCTCGATGTGCGCGGTGGAAGGGCCACCTCTCCTGAGCTAGTGGAGGAAATAAGAGCCCGCTATGCCGCCATCGGCGGGAAATCCCCCTTGTTAGAAATCACCCAGGCGCAGGCCAGGGCACTCGAGAACAGCTTAAACCTGGCAGCCTCTGATGATGCCTACAAAGTATTTGTAGGTATGCGCCATTGGTTCCCTTACATCGGCGAAGCGGTTGGGCATATCCTACATGGCGGCCACCAACAAGTGATTGCTATTTGCATGACTCCCTACTTTTCCAGGATGAGCACCCAGGCATACTTTGACCAGCTCGACCAGGCTATGGCAACGATTGAAAAAGATGAAGGAATTGTCCTGCCGAAAGTGATAAAAATTCCTTTCTGGTATTCCAATCCGCTGTTCATCCAGGCTTTGGCAGAAAAGCTAGAGCAAGGGATTCAGAAGTTCCCCGAAGCGAATGAGACAAACGGGAAGTTACTATTTACCGCCCACAGCCTGCCAGCCGCCATCATCGATCAGGGCGACCCGTATGAACAGCAGCTTCGAGAGACTGCGCAGTCGGTAGCCGCGCAATTGGATATTCCGAATACCCGTTGGGAATTTTGCTACCAGAGCGCAGGGGCCAGAAACACGCGTTGGCTGGGGCCGTCTCTCGGAGAGACGCTGGCCAGACTGGCGCAAGAGAAAACCAAAAACGTGTTGGTCACCCCGATCGGCTTTGTCTCTGATCATGTTGAAATTCTTTTTGATATTGACATCGAAGCCAGGCAGCAGGCACTGGCAGCCGGGATTCATTTGGAACGGACGGAAGCCCTCAATACGTCACCTGGATTCATTGAGGCTCTCGCACAAATCATCAAACTTGGAGGCATGCAGTGAACATCGTAGAAGGAGAGCAGGCGCTCAAAATAGCAGTCATCGGGGGTGGAATTTCTGGATTAGCGGCCGCCTACACCATTCAGGAAGCATCCAAAGCAAAAAACCTGAATACCACGGTGTTTCTGATCGAAGCAGAAAACCGGCTGGGCGGCAAGATCCTTACCGAGCAGGTAGATGGGTACACCATCGAAGGCGGTCCGGACTGCTTCTTACGCCAGAAGCCATGGGCGGCCCAACTGGCTGGAACGATTGGCCTGAAGAATGACCTGATCGGTACCAATGACGAGAAGCGGAAAGTTTATGTGGTCAATAAGGGCAGGCTGGTCCCACTGCCCGACGGCGTCATGTTGATTGTTCCTACACGGATCATGCCTTTCGCCCTCTCCCCTCTAATCTCCATCTTGGGAAAAATCCGTATGGGCCTTGACCTGCTGGTGCCGCCCTTTAAAGGTGAGTGCGACGAGAGCATCGGTGATTTTGTTCGCCGTCGCCTGGGCAAGGAGGCATTGGAAAAGATCGCTGAGCCCCTGCTGTCCGGAATTCACGTGTCCGACCCGGAAAAGCAGAGCTTGCTGGCGACTTTCCCTCGCTTTCGAGCATTGGAGCAAAACCACGGCAGCCTGATTCAAGGAATGCTGAAGGAACGCAAGCTGGCAGCCAAGAAGAAACCGGTAAGTGGAAACGGCCCGACTTCGCTCTTCCTCTCGCTGCGCGGCGGTTTGAGCCAGATGGTCAATCAGCTTGAAACTTCCTTACAAGATGTGCAATTACTCTGCGGACAGAAGGTGACACGACTGGAACGGCAGGCACAAACCGGCTTTTGCATTTCTCTCTCCGGGCACACACCTTTGGAAGTGGATGCAGTGATTCTGGCTATCCCGGCGCATGACGCGTCCGGTTTAGTCCGTAGCTTTGCCCCGCAGATTGCTGCTGAGCTTCAAAAGATCCGCTATGTATCTACTGCTACGATCTCACTGGCTTATCGGAAATCGGATATCCGCCGCCCGTTTTCGGGTTTCGGATTCGTCATTCCAAGCAAGGAAAAACGCGATATATCCGCCTGCACCTGGACCTCGATCAAGTTCAATCATCGAGCGCCGGAAGATACCATCCTGCTTCGCTGCTTTGTTGGCGGACCGGGTAAGGAGGAAATGGTTTCCCTCTCGGATGACGAGATGGTCGCAGTTGTCCGGCGGGAACTTAAGGCGCTGATGGGCTTGGATGCTGAACCCATTCTTACACGCATCTACCGCTGGGAAAAAGCTAACCCGCAATATGACGTGGAACACCTTACCCTCGTGAGACAGATTTTTGACCAATGCCAGGAAATCCCTGGTCTCTATTTAACCGGCAGCGCGTATGAGGGGGTCGGGATTCCGGATTGCATCCGCCAGGGTCAGCAAGCCGCCGAAAAAGTGATGGGGTTTCTAAGTGAAACAAAAGCAGAAATACGACTTTAGGATGATGGAATTATAACCATGCGCCTGATCTGTTTGAGCGTTTCACATCACAACACGCCGGTTGAGCTGCGCGAAAGTCTGAGCTTGACTTCAGATGTGATCGACAGCGCCTTATCGAAATCCCCAATTCGAGAGGGCAGTTTTGAACCGATCCTCGAGATAGTTTTCCTTTCCACTTGCAACCGGTTAGAAATCTATGCTCTGGTGTCTTTACAACAAGAGTTGGATGAGAATCTGAATATGATTTTTCAACCAGTTTTGACCTATCTCAGAGAGGTGTTGGAAATTCCGACTCATCCTATCGAACCATATTTGCGCTTTTATCGCGGAAATTCAACGGTCGAACATCTCTTTCAAGTAGCCGCGGGGTTGGATTCGATTGCCATCGGGGAGACTCAAATCCTGGGGCAGGTCTCGCAGGCGCTGGAACGTGCGCTCCAGAGTGGCAGCGCCCGGCACGTTCTGGCTTCATTATTCAGATCGGCAATTCATGCTGGGAAACGAGTTCGAAACGAGACGGAAATCGGGCGCCGCCCCATCAGCATCTCCTCCATCGCTGTTCATCTTGCCGAAACAACCCTGGGTTCCCTGACCAACAAACAAATTTTGGTTATTGGCGCGGGGAAAATGGGCGGACATGCCATTGCATCCTTGAGGGAGCATGGCGTTCAGCAGCTCATCCTCGTCAACCGCACTTATCAGCGTGCAAC
>JACRAG010000507.1 GCA_016213455.1 Anaerolineae bacterium
AAGACCGCATTTTCGATCCGCGCAAAAGGCCTGGCGACACGGTGGGCGCGGTCGCGATCGATCAGGCGGGCAACCTGGCAGTGGCAGTCTCCACGGGGGGTACCGCCGGAAAAATGCCCGGGAGGGTGGGTGACAGCCCGTTGATCGGCTGCGGGGGGTATGCAGACAACGGGATGGGCGCAGCGGCGGCGACGGGGCACGGCGAGGCATTGATGAAAATTCTGATCAGCAAAAGTGTGTGCGACTTCACCGCCCAGGGTATGCCCGCGCAGCAGGCTGCAGAAGCGGCGATGAAGCTGCTGGATGACAAATGTCAGGGCAGTCAGGGTGGGGTGATTGTGATCAGCCCACGCGGCGATTGCGGCTGCGCCTTCAACACCCAGCACATGGCGCGTGCGTTGATACGCGGCGGAAACTGCGTGGTGGAAGATTAACCGCGGCTGGTAACCCTCAGTACCCATTCCATCCTACGCAACATCAACGCTAAGTAGTCTTATTGGAGAACGCTGTGATTTTTGAAATTTGTATTGACTCGGTCGAGGCGGCGTTGGCAGCACAGGCAGCCGGCGCACAGCGCGTTGAACTGTGCGACAACCTGGTGGAAGGGGGCACGACTCCCAGCCTGGGTATGCTGCGCATCGTCCGGCGGGCTATGCGTGTAGAAATTAACTGCATGATTCGCCCGCGCGGGGGAGATTTTTATTATTCGGATGACGAATTCGAAGTGATGCGCCAGGACGTTCTGGCTGCCCGGAGCGAAGGCGCCAACGGGGTGGTGTTTGGTCTGCTGCTGCCGGACGGCAGCCTGGACCTGGCGCGGACGAAATCGCTGGTGGACCTGGCTCGCCCGATGAGTGTCACTTTCCACCGGGCTTTCGATCTCTGCCGCGATCCCTATGCGGCTTTGGAGCAGCTGGCTGACCTGGGTGTGGAGCGCATTCTGACCAGCGGGCAGGCTGCGCGCGCCGTGGACGGGCTGGACTGCCTGGCAAAACTGGTCAGGCAGGCTGGAGATCGCATCATCCTGCTGGTGGGTGGGGGCGTCAAGGCGCACAATGTGGCGGAAATCATCCGAAAAACCGGGGCAAAGGAAGTGCATTTCGCTGCCCGGTCGGTTTTGGAAAGCCCCATGCTCCACCGTGTCGAGGGTGTGTTGATGGGCTCGGCGTACAGCCCCAATGAGTATGCCCGCAAAGTGACGGATGAACGGTTGATTCGCGAGGTGATTGAAGCTGCCCGGTTGGATGGTTAAGTCAACAAGCACTCAGGTTGGACGTGCAGGCGGGATGTTGTCCTTTTCCTGGCGAAAACCTGGCGAGAGACCGGTTAACTTTTCCAATAGATGAATTTATACTGATGTCATTGGAGCATCCATGCCTGCATCGACTTTCCCTCCTGCCATTCAAACTATCATTGACGAATTTATTCCCATCTGCAGAAAAATCGCCGGCGACCAACCTTACGCGATTTCCGTTGGCGGCTCGCTCGGCAAAGGCACCTGGGATCATCACTCCGATGTGGATTTCCGCCTGTTCACCGACCAGCGGGTGGCGTGGCCGAATGAGAATCCTGATTTGTGGGCAGATTGTTACGCCGGCATGGCGCGCTGGAAAGAGCGCGGAGTCAATATTGACGGCATCTGGTCGCGCTCGGTGGCTGAGATCGACGCTGATCTGGCCCGCTGGTTCAATGGCGACAACCAGCCGGTGGATATGGTCTGGACGATCTGGGGCTATCATATCCTGACAGATATCAACAATCAGTTTGTCATTGAAGACCCTTATGGCATCATCGCTGCGTGGAAATCGCGTTTGAGCGTGTACCCACCCGCGCTCAAACGGACCATTCTGGAGAAAAAACTGGCTTCGCTGCGATACTGGCGCACGGATTATCACTATGCTCACAAGGTGGAGCGCGGTGATGTGGTTTTCCTGGCAGGCCTGACCGCCAAACTGGTGCATGAAATGATTGAGATCCTCTTCGCTCTGAATGAAACCTATTATGTGGGCGATGGCTCCAATCTCACTTTTGTCGAGAAGTTCAAGGTTGCGCCGGAGAATTTTTCGCAGCGGGTCCGGGCCGTGCTTTACCCGCAGGGCCAAAATGCGCTCTATGCCCAATGCAGCGGATTGGCTGAACTTGTGGATGAGGTAATTACACTGGCTGATATTTGACGGAGTTATGATCCGTTTCGTACTGGATAACGAAAAATTTTGACTTTAAGGAGATGTAATGACCGCCAAACCGATCTCTGATCAAGGATTGCAGTGGTTTCTGGATTCCCGTTTCGGCATGTTTATTCACTGGGGTTTGTATTCGTTGATTGCCCGCGGCGAGTGGGTGATGCATAACGAAAGCATCCCGGTGGCCGAATATGAGAAGCTCGTGCCACAATTCAATCCGGTGCGCTTCAATGCGGACGAGTGGGTGAGCATTGCTGCGGATGCCGGACAGAAATATATGGTGATCACCAGCCGGCACCATGACGGTTTCAGCATGTACAACACTGCGTTGAGCGACTACAAGGTGACCAACACGCCCTTCCGCCGCGATCCGTTGGAAGAGCTGGCTAATGCTGTCGCGAAACGTTCCGATATCACCCTGGGCTTTTATTCCTCCTTGTTGGACTGGCACCATCCCGCTTACCGGTTCCGCAAAGAAAGCGGCCTGGCCTGGTCGGATTATGTCGAATTTTTGCACGGGCAGGTGCGCGAGCTTTGCACCAACTTTGGCAAGATCGCCTGCGTGTGGTTTGACGGCGATTGGCCCCACCATGCGATGGATGAAAAGAACGCCTATTTTGCTCCCGGCGGCAGCTTTGAATATGATGCGCTGTACAGCATGATCCACGACCTGCAGCCGGACGCCTATATCCATAACAACCGTCACGAAGAACCGCTGCCCGGTGAAGATATCCAGGGTTTTGAGCAGGACCTTCCTGGCGAGAACAGCGCGGGCTTCAATACAACCACCATTTATGACATGCCGATTGAAGTGTGCATGACCATGAACGACAATTGGGGCGTGCATTCGCAGGATGATAACCACAAATCCACGCGCAAGCTGCTGCACAATCTGATTCGCTCTGCCAGCATGAATGGAAATTACCTGTTGAATGTGGGCCCCACTGCACTGGGCGAGATCTTGCCTGAACATGCCCGACGATTGCGCGAGATGGGTGAGTGGCTGACGGTCAACGCTGAGTCTGTCTATGGCACCCGGGCGGGTGTGGTTGCCACCCCGGATGGGGTTTCCACGCGCCGGGGCGATACCCATTATGTGCACGCCCTGCAATACAACGCCGACCGCATCTATCTGGATGGTGTGCCGGAGCATGTCACCCGCGCGACGCTGCTGAAAACCGGCGAAGCGCTGCCGCTCAAGAACGCCAACGCATTGGCCTATGTGAACGGTCCGGCAGGTTTGCGCACGCCGCAGCGGTTGCTCTATGTGACCGTACCGCCGGAACTGCGTGATCCCATCGCGACCGTGATCAAACTGGACTGAGGATTTTTCCGGTAGAGATCGGTTCTGGTTGCAACCCGTGAAGCCCAACATCTGGATGAAATCAGGATGTTGGGCTTCCTGTAACTTTCGCGGCTTTTATTCGTAGAAAGGATCGGCATGAACACGCCTCAGATTGGACCTTCTCCTGCGCAACGCGCCTGGATGGCATTAGGGTACGGCCTGTTTATCCATTTTGGACCCAATACCTTTTCAGGCCAGAGCTGGGGAGATGGCACCTTCCCGGCGGCTGGTTTTGCCCCAACCAGTCTCGACCCCTCACAGTGGGCGGAGCTGGCTGCGCAAGCCGGCATGCGCTACGCTGTGCTGACAGCCAAACACCATGACGGGTTTTGCCTGTGGCCCAGCCGTTTTACCGAATACAGCGTGAAGCATTCGCCAGGACAGCCGGATGTGGTGGAGATGTTTGTGAATGCCTTCCACAAAGCCGGCATCAAGGTTGGGCTGTATTACTCCTTATGGGATCGCAATTATCCCGAGTATGCCAATGATGCGGTGTATGCGGCCTATATGCGCGAGCAAATGCGTGAACTACTCACCCAATATGGCGAAATTGTTGAAATGTGGTTTGACGGGGGGTGGGACAAGGATTATCCCAATGCGGAATGGATGTTTGACCCGGCCTGGGAACAGGATCCGAAGTCGGGGCTGCATCACGGTGAGTGTTGGGAGTGGCGTGCACTGTACGAGACGATCCACCAAATTCAACCCGACTGCCAGGTGGTACGAAATTCCAGCAGCGATTGGCCCGGGGCGGTTCGCTATCATCCGGTGGATGTGCGCACCAGCGAACATTTCCACTTCATCTGGGAAGAACAGATTCGCCAGCCGCACATCGATCCGGTCTTTATCAATGAAGCCGGTCA
>JACRAG010000509.1 GCA_016213455.1 Anaerolineae bacterium
CACCACTCGCTATGACGAAGACCTGCTCTCGTACGAGGGCATGGATTGGCCGGATAAAGTGCGAGACATGCAGACCAACTGGATTGGCCGGTCGGAAGGCGCTGCGGTGACGTTCAAAACCGAATCGGGCGATCCATTGGATATTTTCACCACCCGGCCCGACACCCTGTGGGGCGTCACCTTCATGGTGCTGGCTCCGGAGCATCCGTTGTTGAGCAAAATCACCACGCCGGAACGCAAGGCGGAGGTGGAGGCTTATGTGGCGCAGGCCTTGCGCCAGACGGATATTCAACGCGAATCGTCTGAAAAAGAGAAGTCGGGCGTGTTCACCGGCGGTTACGCGATCAACCCGGTGAATGGCGCGCGCGTGCCGATCTGGACGGCCGATTATGTATTGATGACCTATGGCACGGGCGCAATCATGGCTGTCCCTGGGCATGATGAACGCGACTTTGAGTTCGCGTTGAAATTTGGCCTGCCCATCATCCCGGTGATTGAGCGCACAGACGGCCTGGCTCGCTCGCTGGTCTTCCCTGGCTCGGTGCCCGAAGGCTTTGCTGAGAAACTGATCCAATTGGGCATCGCGTTTACCGCTGCTCCGGTGGGGACTGTTGGCGAGGGGCTGTATGTCACGTTGAAACCGGACCAGGTGGAAGCCTATGTGGCGTTGATGCAGGCGAACCTGCTGCCCAACAACTGGAACGACATCATCGGCTCCCAGTGGAAGTTCATCTTCTCGGACGGCATTTTCGAGCTGGATTCGGTCGAAGCGGATCAAGCCATCCTGGCGCGCTGCAAGACGATCTGGCCTCCGGTCAGTGGAAACCGCACGGTCATGGAAATGCTGTCCAACCTGCCGTTCTACCGCGAAGTGCTGCTGCACGCGGAGTATGGCGCGATGATCCATTCCGGCGAGTTCAGCGGCACGCCTGGCGACCGGGCGAAGAAAGCCGTGACCGAGCATCTGGAGAAGCTGGGCGTGGGCAAACGCATGATCAATTACCGCCTGCGTGACTGGTTGATCTCCCGCCAGCGCTATTGGGGTGCGCCGATTCCCATCATCTACTGCGAAAAATGCGGCCCGGTGGCTGTTCCGGAAGATCAACTGCCGGTCCTGCTGCCCGATGATGTGGAATGGAAGCCTACTGGCGAGAGCCCGTTGAAGCTACACCCGACCTGGCGTTTCACCACCTGCCCTGAGTGCGGCGGTCCGGCTGAGCGCGAGACCGATACGATGGATACCTTCATGTGCTCCTCCTGGTACCATCTGCGCTACCTGAGCCCGAAGTATGACAAGGGTCCGTTTGATCCACAGGAATACGCCTACTGGATGCCGGTTGACACCTACACCGGTGGCGCGGAACATTCCACCATGCACCTGATCTACACGCGCTTCTTCCATAAGGCGTTGACCGATTTGGGCTGGACAAAGGGACGCGAGCCGATGCTGCAATTGCGCAATCAGGGTCAAATCCTCGGCCCGGACGGGCAGCGCATGAGCAAGTCGCGCGGTAACGTGGTGGACCCGGACGAACAGGTTCGCCTGTACGGCGCAGATACGGTGCGGGCATTCATGATGTTTGGTTACCGCTGGGCCGAAGGCGGTCCGTGGGAGCCTGGCAGCATTCAGGGCTCCAACCGGTGGCTGCGCCGGCTGTGGCTGACCGTGTTGGAACCCGCCGACAAGGAAGGCGCCAGTGAGGAAACCCTGAAGACATTGCGCCGCAAGGTCCACCAGACACTGCGCGCCGTAGGACGCGACTTTGAGCAGTTTGAGTTCAACACCATCGTCTCAGCCCTCATGAATCTGTTGAACGAGATGCAGAAGGCTAAACAGGCCGGTGCGTATGGAACACCCGTGTGGAATGAAGCCGTGGAGATCTACCTGAAGATGGTTGCCCCGGTCACCCCGCACATCAGCGAAGAGCTGTGGGCGCAGACCGGACACAGCGGCTCGATCCATGTGCAGCCCTGGCCGGTGTTGGACGAAGAAGCCACCAAAGAGGACGCCATTACCCTCGTGCTGCAGGTCAACGGCAAGGTCCGCGACCGCCTGGTTGTCCCGGTGGACATCAGCGAAGAGGAAGCCAAACAGATGGCATTGAACAGCCAGCCTGTGCAGAAATTCCTCGAAGGCCGCGCCCCACGCCAGGTGATCTACGTTAAGGGCAAACTGGTTAATATTGTCGGCTAGTGTTTTGAGTCTAAAAGATGCGGCTAACCCCCGCATCTTTTTTTGTTTGATGGAGATTGGAACAAAATGCGCATCGAAGATTTGAATTGGATGGATGTTGAAGCGTACTTGAAGCAGGATGATCGTTTGATCCTCGTCTTGGGGACGATTGAGCAGCATGGTTACCTGAGCCTGGCGACGGATGTGCGCATCCCCATGGCTTTAGCGGATGCTGCCAGTCAGAAAACCGGCGTCCTGGTGGCGCCGCCGGTCAATTACGGCGTTTCTCCGTATTTCCTGACCTATCCCGGCTCATTCACCATTGGCGTAGTGACCTTCATCCATGTGGTTTCCGACATCATCAAATCCGCATACACCCAGGGCTTCAAACGCATTCTGATTCTCAATGGGCACGGTGGGAATGATGCGGTTCGGGCGCGCCTGTATGAACTGGCAAACGAACTGCCGGGGATCAAGCTTTCCTGGTATGCCTGGTGGACTTCGGACGCAGTCGAAGTGCTCGCGC
This sequence comes from Anaerolineae bacterium, assembly GCA_016213455.1. GTDB lineage: Bacteria > Chloroflexota > Anaerolineae > Anaerolineales > Anaerolineaceae > Anaerolinea. Next base: position 2,700 of record JACRAG010000509.1, read on the forward strand.
AGAAGTACAAACTTTCCCGCCAGCACGCCAGCTGGATGGAAGCGTTCCCTTTCACCAAAGTGGCCGATCTTCCCCAGGGTGAAAAGCCGGATGTGCACATCAAGGGCCTGCAGAGCGCAGAGGAATCGCGGGCGGCTTATGGCGACGGCGTGTTCGGTGGGCAATACCAGGCCTCACCTGAAGTCATGGAAGAGCTGTTTGCCACTTGTTTGACCGAGATCCTCTATCTGCTGGATTTCTAAGATTCGATGACTTTCCTGTATTACGGCTATGAATAGCCTGACCAAGGCTATTCATAGCCGTTTTATTGATTTTACAAGGTGTTTACATGGAGAAGATAAACTGATGACACGCGCCAGGTATTCTGAGACTAACTTCAGAAACCAAGGAGATCAACATGAAACAAAAACTTTCTTTCCTCTCTTATACGGTCGGTCCCGTGATGCTGGCGTTGGGTATGATGCTGGCATTCTTCTCTCCGGTGGCTGCGCAGGCCCCCGGTGACGAACCGCAGCCCCCGACCGGGCAGGAAACCGTGAAAGTGCCGGTGGAACGGATGGAAAAGCAATACCAGCGGCAGTTGGATCGGTTGGATGCACAGGTGACCCGCCTGGAAAAGACCGATGAAATCATTGCTGACGTGGAAAAACGGATTGGGGATCTGGCAGCCAAGGGAAAAGACGTGAGCGCGCTGGAAGAGGCTCTGGGGAATTACCAGGCGTCGGTTGACGAAGCGGTCAGTTTGCACGCAACAGCGGAGACCATTTTGCAGACTCACGACGGATTTGACGCGGATGGAAAAGTGGTGGATGCGCAGGCAGCCGCGGTGACCCTACGAGAAGCCAGTAATGCGATGAATGATGTCCAGCGGCTGCTGCGCCCTGCGCTGCGCGATCTGCTGCAGGCGTTGCGCGACTTTCGCCGGGACAATCGTTGACCCAACAAACGTAGTACGCGCAGTCATTCCGCCAACCAACAAGAAACCACCATCTCGTGCGAAAGATGGTGGTTTATCATTGTGGATCTCCAGGCAAATCAGGTTCGCCCTGAACGAATGATGGACCAGAGCAGCCAGATGCCAAACAGGATCGAAGAAATGAGAGCAAAGCCGAAGACGTAGCTGCCGATGATTTCCCAGGTTTCGGATTGGTAAATCACCAGTACCAGCGCCAGCGCAATGATCACGGCTGCCAGGATCATCCCCAGGGTCAGGCGGTTGGTCATCTTCTGTAATTTGGAAATCGTGTCATCCAGTTCGCGTTTATTGATGGAAACCTC
>JACRAG010000511.1 GCA_016213455.1 Anaerolineae bacterium
AACCGAGCATTACCCCTTCACCCTCGCCCACCATCACGCCCACCCCGCTGCCACCGGCGGCATGCTTGCGGGTCAATGCGGCGCGTGAAGAGGCCGAGGTGGTGGCGGTGCTTTCTGCCAATACGATCGAGGTGAAGACGACCGAGTCGCGCTATTTCGTGCGCTACCTGGGCGTGGATCTGGTGGGGGATGGGCTGGCCGGGCTGGCACTCAACCGCACGCTGGTGGAAGGCAAAATCGTGACCCTGATTGGAGACGCGACTGACGGCGGCGACCCGGAATACCGGCTGCGCTATGTGATGTCAGGCGATATCTTTGTCAATTATGCGCTGGTCAGGCAGGGCACGGCGATGACGGCGCTCTTCCCGTCCATCCCGGAGTGCATGGACGTGTTTTTGGCGGGAGAAGCCCTGGCCAAAAGCGAGTTGGCGGGGTTCTGGGGGCAGCAAGGCGCCACATCCCTGCCGCCGGGTGTGGGCACATTGGCGCCTGCCTGTGACTGCAAGGTGCGCTATGCCTGCACCGATTTTGCCTCGCAAAGCGATGCGCAGGCCTGCTACAACGCCTGCGGTGATTATCGAAATTCAAGCCTGGATCCCGATCACAACGGGCTGGCTTGCGACGAATAAGGACTTCTCATGAAATTGCCTTTAATACTATTGACCAATGATGACGGCGTGCAATCACCCGGTATCGCCGCCGCTGCACGCGCCCTGGCGGGCCTGGGCGAACTTGTTGTGGCGGCTCCGCGCGAACAAATGACTTCGGCAGGCCGCAGCCTGCCCGTCACCTCCGATGGGCGCATCGAGCAGGTTGAATTGCCCGGCATTTCGGCCCCGGTCTATGCGGTGGGTGGGACGCCTGCCCAGGCTGTGCTGCACGCCGTTTTGGAGATCCTTCCACGCAGGCCGGATCTGGTGGTCTCGGGGATTAATTACGGTGAAAACATTGGCAGTGGCATCACTGCTTCGGGAACGGTGGGGGCGGCGCTGGAAGGCGCTGCGCTGGGGATCCAATCCCTGGCGATGTCTCTGCAGCTGCTCAACACCCAGTGGTATGAATATCACGACCTGGATTTCAGCGCCGCGGAATACTTCACGGCATTTTTTGCCCAGCGGATGCTGCGCCAGCGCATGCCCGCGGATGTGGACCTGCTGAAAGTGGATGTGCCCGCGACCGCCACGCCGCAGACGGACTGGCGCGTCACCAGCCAATCGCGCCAGCGCTATTACATCCCGTATCTAATCCGCGAAGGCGGATGGGACAGCCGCGGATGGGTTTCGGCCAAGGTGGAGGCGCGCAAGGAAGACGTGGAGCCGGACTCGGATGTGTATGCACTGATGTACGATCAAGTGGTGTCGGTGACGCCAATCAGTATTGATATGACCTCGCGCACCAATTTCAGCACGCTGGAGATGCTGCTGGCCTGATGCGGTGAGAGACATTTTTCCATCGCCGGGCACTTCGCGCCTGGCTCGGAAACAAAAAAAACAGCCAGACCGATGATGGTCTGGCTGTTTGTATGGATAGGATTGAGCTTACTTGATGGCGTAGGTGATGTTGACGTCCACGCTGATGAGCATCTGCCCGGCGCTGACGGGGACCTGCCCATTGGCAGCCATCATGCCGCCGCCCTTGGCGTCATACAGCGGTGCAGGGCCGGAGTTGGTGTAGGAATTGAGGTTGATCACCTCGCCCAGTTCCAGACCGGCAGCCGCAGCCAATTCCTGCGCGGTGCGGGAGGCATCTTCCACAGCCAGTTTGCGGGCGTCGGAGATGGCCTGGGTCTTATCGAGGACATCGAAGTTGATGCCGTTGATGCTGTTCGCGCCGGCGCGTACAACGCCATCCAGCAGGCTGCCCAGTTTGGTCAGGTCGCGCACGGTCACGTTGACGGTGTTATCCACGGTGTAGGTGGTGCCGGTCAGCGTGCCTTCCGGGCTGTATTGCTGCTGCGGGAAGATATTGAAGTTGGAGGTTTGGATATCCTTTTCTTCAATCCCCAGTTCAACCAGTTTCTTGGCGATGGCTTGAGCCTTGGAATTGTTCTGGTTCAGCGCGTCGGCCACATTTTCGGCCTGGCTCTGCACACCGATGAAGACATAGGCTACATCGGGGGTCAGGTAAATTTTTCCGACACCGTTCGAGGTAATGTTGCGGGTCATACCATTATCATTATCCGTGCTTGCGGGTGATGCGGTTGGCGCCTGGCAAGCAGCCAGGACGAGGACGGCTAGTACAGCCAATGCGAGGATCATTCGTTTAATCGACATATCAGGTCTCCTTCCTGTATTTCCTTATCAATGCAGATAAGACGCTGCGATCTGCCTAAAGTTCCCAAAACAAGCTACCAATTTTTTGATTATTGGCACTTGCGTGCTTGACGTCCGGAGTGTTTGAGGATAGTTTTAAGGTTATGGCGTTTACACTATGGATTATAGAAGATAATGCCCTGTTGGGCAAAGCGCTTCGAGCAGGTTTGGAAGCCGGCGGCGTGGCGC
>JACRAG010000504.1 GCA_016213455.1 Anaerolineae bacterium
CAGGCGCTGTTGGAAGGCTTCCATCAGCGGTTGGTGGGCATAAGCCGGTTCAACGAAGTCAATCACCGTGGTGGTGCCGCCCAGCGCAGCCGCACGCGATCCGGTTGCCCAGGTATCGCTGGTCACCAGCGCGCCTGCGTTCATCTCCAGGTGCACATGCGGGTCCACGCCGCCGGGGATCACCAGCCTGTCATCCGCTGCAATCACGCTGCGCCCTTGCAGGTTCTGCCCGATGGCAGCGATTTTGCCGTCCAGGATTCCGATATCCGCCCGAATCAAGTCTGGATTCGAGCCGTCACCCGCTTCAGCCAATTGTTTGCGAAGGGCGGGTGTCGCTATCAGGGAACCATGCTGGATCACGCAATCGAACATTTCACATCCGTTGCCGCTCTACAAAGCGAATGAGTTACGAATTGGGTCGATGTCAACCGCATCCCCCGCGCTGCGGGGAGGGTACGGCGATTAGAAGACCGGCGGGGTGATCACGGATATCCAGGTAACCCGTTTATCCGAGGCGCAGGAAAGCTCATTCAACTGCGAGCCCTCGAAATAAATGCTGTCACCCTCTTCCAATACATATTCCTCGCCGGAAATCCCGACGCGCAGCGAACCGGAAAGCACAAAGATGATCTCTTCCGTGGGCGTCTTGAGCGGACGAACCACGTTACCGGAACCACACTCCAGCGTGCCGATCAACGCCTCCATTTTGTGCGAGAGATCCGGGGTCAGCATCTCATACATCACGGTCAGGCCTTCCAGCTCCAGCCGCGGACGGGCATTCCGCCGCACCACCGGCGACTTTTTGGAATTGTCTGCCAGGAAAAAAAGCAGCGGAACATCCAGCGCTTCAGCTACTTTGCGCAGTGAGTTCAGGGATGGGTTGGTCACCCCGCGCTCGATCTGGCTGATGAAAGATGCGGTCAGGCCCGTTCTGGCGGCCAGATCTCGCAAACTGAGACTATAATCAAGTCTGCGCTTGCGAATTTTTAAACCGATAGCCGAGTTTTCAGGCATCATGTGGGTTTCTCCAACGCCGAATACCGTGCACAATCAAGAGTTCGACTTTTCTGTTGACCAGATGGGAAGAAGCGCGTTCATTCACGCTAGTAAAGTATGACTTTACAATCGTATTATAGCAACCTGCCCATTCAAAGTCAAACCCCAACCCGGATAGATTCACCGGAATATTGAAAAAAGCAGCATAATGGTACCGTCCGTTGTGCAAGTGCCACCCTCGCCTGCCATGGATGAATATTCCATCGCGAACCACCCCGCCGGCTGTCCGCCAATCCGGAATGCAAACGGACGACCCAACAACCCGGGCAGTTTCCTGCCCCATGGAGCAATAGATGAAGGATGAATTGAAGCGCTGTCTGGATGACCTGGAAAACCGCATCGACCTGGATGAAGAAACCGCGCTGCGCCAGGCCTGGATCGAGTTTGCCTCCGGGCGTTGCCAGACCGAAATCTTCGCCCCCAGGCGCAGCCGCGAACGCCCTGCCGGGATCGATTGGCCCAGGGTGCCCATCAACGCGGCGTTGGAAGACCTGGACCAGATGGCGCTGCAGCAATTCGGCCTGTGTTCAGACCAGCTTGCCCGCGCAGACGGCAGCCTGTTGAATGTCCGCTGCAATTACGGGACGGGCATCCTGCCTCTGCTCTTCGGCGCCAGGCTGTTTTTGATGGACGAAGCGCTCGACACGCTGCCCACCACGCATCCGCTGCCGGACCGTTCCAGCATCGCCAAAGTCATCGAGGCGGGCATCCCGGACCTGAACCGCGGCTTCGGCGAGCGCGTGTTCGCCATGGGGGAAATTTTCACCCAGATCGCCCGCCTCTATCCAAAAATCGGCCAGGTGGTGTCCATCTATCACCCGGACCTGCAAGGCCCGATGGACATTGCCGAATTGTTGTGGGGCAGCACGATCTTCACAGCCGTCTTTGATGAGCCGGGCTTGATTCACGACCTGCTGGCGTTGGTCACCCAAACTTACCTCGCCTTCCTGCGCAAATGGGAATCCATCGTGCCATTCGACGCGGAATGGAATCCACATTGGGGTATGTTGTTTCCCGGCAAGATCTTGTTGCGCCTGGATTCAGCCACCAATTTTTCCAGCAAGATGATCGAAGATTTTTCATTCCCCTATGACCAGCAGCTCCTGGATCTTTACCCGGGGGCGGTCCACTTTTGCGGCAGAGGTCACCATTTCATCCAGTCACTGGGCATGCTGCGCGGCTTGCGCGCCGTGAACATTTCACAGCCCGAACTGAATCGCATGGAGAGCATTTACGCCCACACCGTGGACCATGATATCCTGTTGATTGGCCTGAAACGCGAAGCCGCCGACCAGGCGCTGGCAGCAGGTCGCCCCCTGCGCGGCAAAGTGCATTGCTACTCCTCCTGAAGCGAAAGGCAGCCATGAATTCCAAAGAAATCATCCTGGCCAACATCAACCACCAGAATCCACCCCGCTGCGGCATGGATTTTGACCGGGGCAGGCTCTCCGATTTTCTGTTTGCCGACCTTAAACCGCACGCCTACCAGCAGAAACGCTGGGTCGAAGGCCAGATGGAGTATTACGATGACGAGTGGGGCAATATATGGCACCGCATGTTGGGCGGTTCGTTCAAAGGTGAAATTTACCAGCCCGCCATCCGCCAATGGAGCGATCTGGATGCGCTGCGCCTGCCGGATTATTCCCAACCGGGCTGCGCCCAATCCATGAACGACCTGTTTCAACAGCCCACGGACAAATTCAAAATGGCAGCCATCGGCGGCTGGATCTTCGACAATGCGCGCTATCTACGCAGGCTGGACATCTACCTGATGGACCTGGCGCTCCATCCGGATGAGTTGATGCGCCTGCACGAAATGGTGGCGGAGGTTTATACCCAGAAGATCCACCTGGCGGGCAAAGCGGGCGCCGACGGCATCTTCATCGGTGAGGACATGGGCACCCAGACCGGTCTGCTCTTCAGCCCCAAAATGTTCCGGCGCTACTTCAAGGCCATGTACACCGGTCTGTTCAGCCTGGCGCACAGCTATAACATGAAAGTCTTCCTGCATTCCTGCGGGCAGAACTGGGCCATTCTGCCCGACCTGCTGGAAGCCGGCGTGGATGTGTTCCAATTCGACCAGCCCGCCGTGTACGACATGCCCCGCCTGTCGGCCCTGCTCAAAGAGCACAAAGCTGCTCTGTACAGCCCGGTGGATATTCAAGCCATTCTCCCCACCGGCGACCGTGAGTTGATCCGCGCCGGCGCTGCCCGCATGGTGGAGACCTTTCAGGGTGGGTTGATTTGCAAAAATTATCTCGACCTCAAAGGCATTGGCGTGCGCGAAGAATGGGATGACTGGGCATACGAAGCCATTTGCGAGCAGGTCATCACGACCTACGACGCCTCGCGCTGAGCGAACCGCTGCACAGCTCACACGCAACACCCGTTCATTCCAAAATTGATGGATGCCCCGGCAGTTGGTTATCGTGAAGGCTCTATTGATCGCATCCATCCAATGGACGGGGACTCAGCGGCAGATCATCACCATGCAGCGCGTATCTTGCAGCACCCGGTCCACCGTGCTGCCCTTAAAAAGCTCCTTCAGCAGACCCCCTTCGTAGCCCCCCATCAAAACCAGGTCACAGTGGGTGGATTGGCAGGCGTTGAGGATGGCGCGCGCCGGATTTTGATAATCCTGCAGATAGGTGACGATGCGGATGGTCATCGCCTCCAGGTAGGTTTGCGCACGCCGCCGCAGGGCTGCCGTCGCTTCGTCGGTTTCACCAATGGTGATCACCGTCAATTCCATCTTGAAGCGCAGGCAAAGATAAGCCGCCATGGATAAAGCCTCGTCCGCCAGGCGTCCGCCGCCGTAAGCCAGCAACGCATTGCGGATGGTGGGCGCCGCCCCCGACGGGACGAGCAGCAGCGGTGCGGCGCAGCGGCGGATGAGCGCGCGCAAGCCGGAATTGAGCCGCTTCAACAGCGCATACGGCGGTGGATAGCTCATCGGCGCCACCACCAGGTCCACCCAAAAACTACGCTCATACACCACCCGGCGTACCTGACCGGTCTCCACTGCCATCCTGCCCTCGATGCCAGCCTGTTCGCAGCGCTGCAAAAACCGGCTGCGGATCGCCTGGATGGCAGGCGCATCCGGATCTGCTTTTTCGGGCAGGATGGTCAACCCGCTCACCGCAGCCTGCTCATTTTGGGCGACAAACAAAGCCGCCTCCAACGCGTTCCACCCCAGATCCGTGCCCGGCAAAGCCACCAGGACCGAGTCAAAAAGACCTTTGTCATCCCCGCGCGTCTTTTTTCTGAACTGGCGCCAGAACCCGGGCGGCAGCGAAGGCTCCAGCGGCGCAGGCGCAAAGGCATAAATCAATTTCTTCTGCAGGCGCGAGAGCCGGTGCCCAATATCCCGGGAATAGTTGAAGGTGAAGTTCTGGATCGCATCGCGCGGGGTGAGTTTCCAGCCCAATTCCTGCTCGCTGCGCCACAAATATTCCATGATCCACACGTACACATCGGTTTCCGTGCGGTCCGAAAAGAACTGCATCACATTCCTGGCTCGCAGCAGTTCGACCACCGGGAGATACACATGGTCAACCCAGTCGCTGGCGGCTTGCTCAAATGGAATGTCGCGCTTTTCACGCGCAGACAGTATCTGCTGGTGCCGGGCAATCTGATCCAACAGCCGGCGGTGATCATCCGGAATGGTCGAGCGCAGACCCACCTGCGGGCGTGATTTATCCAGGCCAGTTTTGGCCAGGAAATGGTCAAACTCCGATTTGAGGATCACATCTTCAAAATCATCCTCAGGCGTCAACGGCACGCGCGTCTTCACCTCGCGCACATACGCCTCGATATGCCTTGCGCCGCTTTCGCGGGCGACCGACGCGCGGTGGTGCCCGTCGATGATAAAGTAAGCTTGCCCCACCTGGTACACTTCAATCGGCGGCAGCCCAGACAGGTCATCCATCATGGTTTTCACCCGCGCCCAGCGCTCCTTGTCTTCGCTGTTTAGCGGGAGCAGGTTGCGGGTGAAATCTTTGGTGCGGCTCAGCGAACCGATGATCGCGTCCAATGGAATTTCTTTAAGCTTGCGGTCTGCCGACTCAACCCCCGAAAAACGCCGCCGCACTTCTTCGTATTGCATCAATCCGACCGGCGTGCCGGACAGGCGCGAAAGGATCGACTCCAGCGCGCCTTTCGCGCGGGCTGCCAGAAAATCTTCCAATGCCTCGTGGTAATTCAAGCCGGAAAGATCGCGCATCTGTCCTCTGCCGGACCGCTCCAGATCCGTACAGTAATCATACAGAAAATAACCGTCGAACGGGTAACCGAATTGCAGCTTTGTGTCACAGGTTGTTTGCTCTTTAGAAACCAGGCGCATGGGATACGGTGGATCGAGATCAGCGGCCGCCAGAGACACCAGCTTCGGACCGAAGATTAATAGGAAGCGAAATTGATGCTTGTATTTACCAATCAATCAACCTATAATACACATATGTAAAGTAAAACTTTATATGCGTGTATTATCCCTGCGTGTCTTGTAAATCAATCAAATAAGACCTGAAAATCCATCCGCCGAACATGGAGGAGGTGGTCCCAACAAAGATCATACCGCGTCAGTTGGTCAGCTCTAGAATGGAACAATTCTTAACCATTCCGTTTGGTTTGATTACCCATAACTACAGGAGAAGGAAATGACAAAAAAATGGAGTCTGCTTTTTAGTCTGGTGATCATCCTCAGCCTCGTGCTGAGCGCATGCGCACCCGCCCAGGCCACCGAGGCCCCCGCGGCCGAACAACCCGCCGAGGCGACTGAAGCACCCGCGCCTACCGCCACCCCTGTCCCGCCCGAGCCCACCGCCACCCCGGTGCCGGAAGTCAAAGATTTCATCACCTGGTACCAGTTTGACCAGGACAACACCGATCCGGCCTCCGATGAAAAAGCGGGCAA
>JACRAG010000505.1 GCA_016213455.1 Anaerolineae bacterium
CAGATGCCCGCGCGTCACAACGATCACATAATCGGATGGGCGCACCGCCACCTGATCGAAAAAAGCCTCGATCGGTGCGACGACTCGCACATCAGACCGGGGAAAGCGTTCCAGGTTGGCAAATTCTGCGCGTTCATCCACCACCATCACCGCAAAGCCGGCAAGATGGACTGCTTCAGCCAGCGCACGCGATACATGCCCGGCGCCAAACAGAATTGCCCGCGGCGGGAATGCCAGCCTTTCAAGGAAAACCTCGCCACCTTGCACGCTCTGTAAAGCCGTCCATTGTGACCTTTCAATCCAATCGGCGATCGCCGGATCTGCCGCTGTGTAGAGAATGTGCGTGATTTCCAATTCGGGGTTCCATTGCGTACCGAGCCACAGCGTATCGGACTGGTCACGGGACAAATCTATTTGAGACAACAGGTCCCTGAACCTCGCGTCGCCAGCCGGCACGTACTCCAGCAGCACACGCACAGATCCACCACAGATCATATCCATCGAAGCGGCGTCTTCACCGGAAAATTCAAATGCCGCCAGGCGAGATCTTCCTTCCCGGAGAACATCCAACGCCATCTGTATCGCATTGCCCTCCAGCTTGCCGCCCCCGATCGTGCCGGCAATACTGCCATCCAGCCGGACCAGCATGCGCGCTCCGGCAGACCGCGGCGTTGAACCGCGAGACTCAACAATCAACGCGACGCAAAAAGGCTTTTGCAGTCGAATTTCCTGCAGGCATGGGTTAAGGATCTCTAACATAGTCACTTCCCTTCGGAGGCAATTATACTTCCCCGGTCAACCGGATTTGAATTACAATAACGCTTATCTACTTTCAGGAAATTCGAGGGTTTCCATGACGAATATCAAAGAAATGGGAATCTGGGACCATGTGTCGGAGCTCCGCTCGCGGCTCTTCTACGCCCTGCTCTCCCTGGTGATTGGTACACTGGCAAGCTTTTATTTTGCCCAGACTTTGATTGAGATACTGGCGCGCCCGATTGGCGGCATTCAGAATGTTGTCTCCATCGAAGTGACCGAAAATGTCGGCGTTTTCTTTCGGGTTTCACTTCTGAGTGGCTTCATCATCGGTCTGCCTTTCGTCCTTTTCCAGCTTTACAAATTCATCGCGCCTGGCTTATTCCCCAACGAAAAGCGCTTGTTGCTGCTGTTCATTCCGATCGCAACCTTCTTGTTTGTCGGCGGCGTGGCTTTCTCTTACCTGGTCATGCTCCCCACTGCCCTTCCCTTCCTGGTCAGTGTGTTGGGAGTGCAGACGCTTCCCCGCCTGTCCAACTATATCGATTTTGTCACCAACCTGATGTTCTGGATCGGGGTGAGTTTTGAGACTCCCTTGATCGTATTTGGGCTGGCGAAATTTAAACTGGTCACCGCGAAGATGTTGTTGAAACAATGGCGTTTCGCCATCGTGATCATCGCGGTTGTCGCGGCAGTGGTCAACCCAACCCACGACCCGGTGAACATGAGCATCTTGATGGTTCCGCTCTTTGTTCTTTACCTGTTGAGCTGTCTGTTCGCGTATATTGCTAATCCCACCAAAGAGTGATCGAAACACCACTCTGATGAATCAAAAAAGAAACGCCCGGCTAAGGCGTTTCTTTTTTGATTCGTTAATCGTCGAATTTTCAATCTTCTTCTTCATCATCCTCAACGCCACCCGGGGTGTATTTGTGATACGTTTGGACGGGTGCGTCTGAAGTCTTCGCCGGCTGAGCTGGGTCAACCGCGGGCGCCACAGGGGCAGCCGTCACCGCTTTCTGTTCCACCACTGGCTGGGCGGGCTGCGATTTGGCTGGAGGCTGCGCCGCGGGAGGAGTTTTGGGCTTAGCAGGCAGACTGGTGTCAATTCGCACATCCACATTGCCGGTTTCGCGCAGCGTCTGCTCGACTTCACTGCTGGCAGTACGAATGGTGGAATTGATCTCCGTGTTTACCTGAGTGGTGGTTTTCTGGATCTCTTTGAGATCCTCATCCAAACCCGTTTCCCGAACAATTTTGGTCGGCAGCTCGCGAATCTCGCGAGAATACCCCATGATGTCGCGCCACATGGGCGAACGAATGAGGGCCCTGATCCACGAGCCGATCTGCCGGGCTGTTTTGACCATGCCTTCCGGACCCAACAGGATAAACATGATCACCAAAATTAAGATCAGTTCAACCGGACCGATATTAAAAAGCTGCATAAGGGGGCGTCAGGTCCTTTTCACGTTTCGGTGTTCGTACCTAAAATGTCCCCTGGATTATACTCCAGAAAACTGAGAATCTCGTTAGAGGGCTACTTCCGGTAACCCCGCCAGATCACCAGCACGCCCAGGACGATCAACACGATACCCACCAGCCATGAAGCTGCCTGGCCTGCGCCCAGGAACATGAAAGTTCCCAGGATAGCCAGCACACCCGCAGGATACATGGGCCAGTTGCCCGCACCTGGTACAACTTTAGCCACCATCAACAGCACAAACGTCAAGGCCATGCCCCAGAAGAAGATGCCGGTTGCCA